>JAYEOL010000066.1:0-5935 GCA_034722995.1 Candidatus Cloacimonadota bacterium
ATGTAAAATCATTTGAAGAAAATTTTGCTAAAAAGCATAATGCAAAATATTGTGTAGCCGTTAATTCAGGTACATCAGCTTTACATGCGGCATTAATGGCTTTAGAAATTACAATTAATGATGAAGTAATAGTTCCTGCAAATACATTTTTTGCAACTCCGTTATCTATAACTCTTACAGGTGCTACTCCAGTTTTTGTAGATTGTGAACCCGACTATTATAATATTGATCCTGATAAAATCGAATTAGCTGTTACCAAAAAAACAAAAGCAATAATAGCAGTTCATCTTTTCGGTCAACCAGCTCAAATAGATAAAATAAAAGAAATATCTGATAAAAACAATTTAATGTTAATAGAAGATTGTGCTCAAGCACATATATCAGAGTTGAATGGACAGTCCGTTGGGACATTTGGTTTATGCGGGTGTTTTAGTTTCTATTGCGGTAAAAATCTCGGTGCTTATGGTGAAGGTGGCGCAATTATTACTAATGACAAACCTCTATATAGAAAATTGAAGATGATTAGAAATCTTGGAATGGCTCAAAAATATCATCATGAGATTATCGGACATAATTATAGAATGGCAGGAATGCAAGGTGCAATTTTGGATGTAAAACTAAAATATTTAGATGAATGGACTGAAATACGAAGAAGAAATGCTGATTTATACAGGGAATATTTATCGGATTGCGAAGAAATAGTATTGCCGGCAGAAATGCCAGAAGCTAAACATGTCTATCATCTATTTGTAATAAGAACTCGAAAAAGAGATGAGCTTATGCAATTTCTAAAAGATAATCAAATTTATACAGGAATGCATTATCCCATTCCTTGTCATCTGCAAAATGCCTATAGAAATCTTGGCTATAAAAAAGGTGATTTTCCCGTCAGTGAAAAATATGCAAAAGAAGTCCTTTCTTTACCAATGTCAGAACAGTTAAAAGAAGAAGAAATTAAATATGTGTCTGAAAAGATAAAAGAATTTTATCAAAAGCAACAATGATTTGGAATTATAATATTATTCTTTGGTTTATCATTTAATATCATACCTTTTTTAATAGCACAAAAAGAAAAAACTTGACCCCTGGAAAAATATTATACAAATTTGAATTTATGAAATAAAGATATTAAAAGCTTAAATATAGTTTAGTCAGTCTTGGCTTCCGATCTGGCTTCGGCTTGTCTGTCTCGGCGTGGCTTCGCCAAGACGAATAAATCGGGAGACAGACGCCTGGACGGTATGGAAAAATGGATAAAAGAACAAAAGAATTGATAGAAATTGTTATCAGCATAATCAAGAAATTCTTAAGAAGGGATACTAACTTTCGTCTTTATCTATTTGGTTCAAGAGCAACTGGAAATAACCGTAAATTTTCCGATATAGATTTAGCAGTTGAATCATCCGCAATGAATAACGAATGGTTTAAAAAGATAAAACAAAATATTTTAGAAATTAGAACTTTATATAAAATAGATTTAGTTAACTTAAATACTGTATCTTCTGAATTTAAAAACATAGTTCTTAGCGAGGCAAACACATTGTATGAGCAATAGCTACAAACTACGATATTCTCTGAACCAATACTCTCAATCATTAGATAGATTTTATGAGGCTATTCAAGTTAAAGATGAAACACTGGCTATTGATGGAACTATCCAGAGATTTGAGTTTACATTTGAGTTGGCTTGGAAAACCATCAAGATCTTTTTGCAACATGAGGGAATTTTATGCAATTCTCCCCGCTCTTGTTTGAAAGAAGCATTTTCTCTTGGTCTTATCAACTTTGAAGCAATATGGTTGAATATGCTTGATGACAGAAACAAGTTGGCTCATATCTATAACGAACAAGAAGCTAAAGAAATATATTCCAGAATTAGTGAATATTATGAGGAATTAAACTCGTTGAAGATTTCCTTAGGGAAGATAATATAAGATCTGTGATGCCGAAAGATGGTTATGCAATATGTCGGAGGAAAAATTGTTTTCAAAAAATGCGTGTAAAATTCAATAAATACTTATTTTAGATGTAAAGGATAATTTTTCAGATATTTGTTTTTTCCCTTTATATCCCTCAATAAACAGTGAAAACTGAGAATTCAATTGAAAGCAAAAAGAAAAAACTTGACTCTATGAAAAATATTATAAAAATTTGGTTTTATGAAATCAAAAATATCCCGTTCAATCGGGAAGAGGAGAAAAAATGTGTAGACTTATCTTAAAATTGTGTTGTTTTCTTTCAATTACATTAATCATTCTTTCAGCTTGTTGCGCCCCATCACCACCTCCAGTTTCTAAAGCCCAAATTGATGAAGCTAAAACCGCAGCCTTGAATGTAGAAAAACAAGTTTCTGAACAAGATGCTAAAATAAAAGCTTTAGAGGGAGAATTAAAGCAAAAAGAAGCTAAACTCGCTGAGTTAAAGGCTTATGAACAGCAATTGAAAGATGAAGGATTCTTGGGGGAGGAATAAGATGAAAACGAAAAAGTATGTTATAATAAGCTTGCTAATCATTTTGATTCCCGTATTCCTTTATGCAGATGTTAGATATTTCTCAGATGAAGAGTATAAAGATTTGTCCAAACAAGAGTTATTGAAATACTGGGAAGATCTTGAGAATGAACTTATGATGTGGCAGACAAGAGAAGCAGCAGCAAGAGAAGCAATCCCTGTAAATGAAGCAAAAATCGCAGAACTAGAACAGAAAATTCAGGCAGTTGATAATGCCTATGAGAATCTGTATGCTAGTATTAATAAAGCTTTGGGTGGTATTACTCAAGATGAGATAGTAGAATTTCAAAGCCAACTTGATAATCTTAAAGCACGGTTAGATTATTATGAGAAGATGCCCGACTCTGAACTTTATAAGAATAAAGATGAGATTCTCGCTTTTATTGATAACTATAATAATCTAAAAAATCAGAATATTGCAAAGCTCCCAAAATTTCGTTCGGATTTTGAAGAATTAAATAAAAGAATTCTAAAGTTGAGTGATGACCTACAACAAGCTAAGCCAGAATACTATGAAGATACTCATATTGTCGTAAAAGGTGAATGCCTCTGGTTTATTTCTGGATATGAACATATTTATAACAATCCTACTAAATGGGGTATAATCTATCGTGCCAATCGTGACCAGATTAAAGACCCGGATTTGATATATCCTGACCAAATTTTTAAGATTCCTCGTGGACTACCTACTACATGGAAAGTCTATAAAGGTGAATGCTTGTGGACGATTTCCAGCTATCCTGAAATCTATAATAATCCATTTAACTGGCCTCGGATATTTCATGCAAATACTGACCAGATAAAAGACCCTGACCTTATTTATCCCAATCAAATATTGCGTATTCCCCGAGATTAATTTTTAGCGGGTGGAATAAAAATTGCTACTTGTAATATACTGTCCTGTCTATTATGCAAGAGCAACTATTTTATAGAGTTTGCAATATATCTGTGTTAAATTATTCCATCCCCTGAGATTTTAAAGCCCCCTGATTTTAATTTTATATTCCTTAAATTAAAGGGGGCTTTTTTATTTTTTGAAATTACAGATAACAATTTGTTTGGAATCCTATTCTCCAGAACAGGTAATAGATAGGGAGTATAAAAAAATATAACATGATCTGGAGCTCCGATACATCCGTTCCCCCGCCTTCCATCCCGATTCACCCTTCGCAGTTCATCCTTTGTAGTAGTACGGAGAATGGATGCTACGGAGAACGGGTGTGACTCTGTGGCAAGAGATTTTCAGATGAAAACATATATCCCCAGAAAAAGAATCTCTGAAGCGTTTATTATTATTGGTATCGCTTCAGCAATAATATTCCTTTTAAACTTTTTCTTATCTAAACAAACTATACTCCCTAAAAAAACAAAACTTGAAATAGGACAGATCTCTGATAAAACAGTAGTTGCACCATTTAATTTTTATATTTATCAAGATGAAAAAATACTTGCAGAAAGACAAAAATATGCTGAGCAAAAGGTTATTCATAGATATTTCATTTCCAGTGATGCAACATACGAAATCCAGGAGAATATTAACGAATTTTTCAAAGTGTTTGAAAATATAAATTCTCAAAGACTTTCTGATTCTGAAAAACTTAACCAACTTTCTAAAAAAAATTTTAAAATTTCTATAACAAGCTTTGAAATCCTAAAGTCAAGAGAAAATCGTGAATTGCTTTATCATAAACTTCTATCCGGGATTAAAACTATTTTAGAAAAAGGAATAATTAGCGATAAACCTTTAAAAGATAGAATTATAATTATTAATTCAGATAAAAAAGAAGAATTTTCAGTTAAAAATTTTTTTACAATAAATAGTGCTAAAAAATATTTTCTTAAACATAATAAGGAGATTGTTAAAAATGATAAATGGGAAATTTTAATCATTGAATTATTAGATAATTTCTTGAAAGAGAATATTATATATGACAAAGAATCCACACAAAAAGCTGTTATACAAGCCCGCTCTGCTGTTCCTGCTATTACTGGAGAGGTACTCAAAGATGAGTTGATAGTACAAAAGCATCAAAAAATTACCAGGGATATTTATCGGAAATTGCTTGCATTAGAACGAGCATATACACCAACAAGTAGTGAAGAAAAGCAAGTCGGTAAACAAAAAATATTTTCTTCTATCGCACAGTTTATATACTACCTTTTTGTACTTTCATTGTTTGTCATCTTTTTCTACTTTCTACATCCAAAGATGCTAACCACTTTATCTTTATTTAGGGTTTCTATTATATTTACAATTATATCAGCAGTAATAATAATAGTTGTAAAATCTGTAAGTAATTTATCTATCAATATAATTCCTTTTGGTATGCCGGTTATCCTGCTTGCTTTTTTAATAGATGTTCCAGCAGCTGTAATTTTTGGCTTGGTGAATTTTCTTCTTTTAATTGGGTTAACTAACTGGAATTTCACAACATCATTTATTGTCTCATTTGCAGGATTAAGTGCAGTTCTTGCATTAGCTAATCCCAGAAGTAGAAGAGATTTCTATAATGCTACCTTTTATATGGTGCTTTTTTTTGCCATTTTGACTCTTATATTTGGCACCATTACTTCAGAAAAATTTTTTACGATGATAAGAGATTTTGGCTGGGGAGTAGGAGGTTCTGTTATTTCATTAATTGGAAGTATGGTCTTATTAGCACCTATTGAGCAGAGATTACCTGTAATTACAAATATTCACTTACTTGAATTAGGAGATTTTAGCAACCCACTTCTGAAAACATTATCTGAGGTAGCATCTGGCACTTATCATCATAGTATAATTGTAGGTAACCTTGCTGAAGCTGCAGCAAAATCAATTGGTGCGAATCCATTTATCGCAAGGGTTGGAAGTTATTATCATGATATTGGAAAAACTAAAAATCCAGACTACTTTATTGAGAATGTAAAAGAAGACCAAAGTGCTCATGATAATCTAAGCTCTACTAAAAGTGCACAAATTGTGAAAAAACATGTTGATGATGGTGTTAAATTAGCAAAAGAAAATCATATACCTAAAGGAATTGTTGATATTATCCAGCAACACCATGGGACTTCTCAAATTAGTTACTTCTACCAGCAGGCAAAAAATAATGGAGAAAAAATAAATCCAGAAGATTTTCATTATGATGGCCCAAAACCACAAACTAAAGAAGCTGCAATTGTTATGATTGCTGATATTGTTGAATCTACAACGAAATCTCTAAATGACCCTGTTAATGAAGAAATTAGAAATGCTGTTAAAAAGACTATAAATAAGTTGGTGGACACAGACCAATTATCTGATAGTGGTATATCTTTAAAGGAATTGAAAATTATAAAAGAAAGTATAATGCCCATTCTACTTGGAATATATCAGAAAAGGATTGTATATCCAGAATAATATAGATTGAAAGATTTGAAAGATTGAAAGATTTGAAAGATT
>JAYEOL010000066.1:6035-8132 GCA_034722995.1 Candidatus Cloacimonadota bacterium
ATAGATATTTCCTAAGTGACTTATTGGACCAAAATAAATGAAAGAGACAAATCAGCAGATTATTAATTTAGAAAAGAACGATCTAAATTTATCCCGATTGAAAAATATTATTAATCTAATCTTTCATAATGAAAATATCAGGCAGGATAAACAACTGAATATTGTTATAACAAATAATAAATATTTAAAGGAATTGAATTCAAAATTTAAAAATCTTGACAGACCTACTGATGTGCTATCATTTTTATTTGATAATAAATTTTTACCAGATAATTTATCAATTTTAGGTGATGTTTATATTTCTCTTGAAAAAGCAAAAGAGCAAGCGATTCAGTATAAAGTTTCATTACAAAATGAGATTGAGAGACTTATGATTCACGGAATATTACATCTTATTGGATATACTCATAATGACAAAGATAAGGATAAAGAGATGACTGAGAAGACAGAATATTATCTTAATAAAATTTCAAAATCCTAACATGGACAAGCCCGTTCTCCGTAGGTTTACTCCGAAGGGTGAACCAGAACCAAACAGTAAATATTAAGCAGTAATAAAGTCAATAATTTCTAAATCCTCCCGATTTATCGGGACTAATGTCAAATAAAATGACAAAGCCCCCGCCTTCCAAAGTGAAACGGCGGGCAGGCAAATGTCAAATCATGCCAAAACAAAATCTCCGAAGACTAATCTTTTTATATTTGGTATTTGATATTTTATTAGAAATTTGATATTTGTAATTAGTAATTTAACCCTTTCTATAAAATGGTTTCCAGATATAATAATCCCAATATATCGGGATGCCAAAATTTAACCCAGTTAAATAGAAAATAAATTTAACAGGGCAGGCACGAATATTGTTGACAAGATACTAATTTCTAATGGCAAATGCTGTTAAAAAATTTGTCGGTGTTCTCGGTCTGCCTGGCATATCCGTCAGCTGACGAAGAAGACAGGTGGGAAAATGCTAATAAAAGAATATCGGTGTATTTCGGTGAACTCGGCTTGCCTGGCGTAGCCTTGGCGAAGATAGGTGGTTAAATGATATTAAATATTATCTTTCTTATTATTTTAATAATACTTTCTGCCTTTTTCTCCTCTTCAGAGACTGCTCTATTTTCACTTTCCAGACTGTATCGTAAAAAGCTGGAGAATTCAACTAATATAAGCAAAAGATGCATTACAAAATTACTCAAGAATCCCAGGCAGTTATTGATTACAATTCTTCTTGGGAATACGATTGTAAATGTGAGTTTTGCATCTTTATCTGCAATTATAGCACTTAAAGTTAGTGAAGGGTTTAATTTAATTTCAGTATCAGTTGCAATAATCATTGAAATTGCTTTAGCTACAATCATTGTTCTTATTTTCGGTGAAATTGTACCCAAAGTTTATGCTATTCAATATGCTGAAAAATATTCATCCTTAATTGCTTTTCCCATTAGTTTTTTTAAAATAATACTCTTCCCAATTGTAAAGATATTAGAATGGCTGGCTTATATCTTTACTCTTGGCGGAAAGTCAGCTCTCATTGACTCGGAAATAAAAGTTACAACTGAAGACATAAAAAATATCGTGTATGATTCATCGTCTGATGTTGTTGATATGCCGAAAGATGAAAGAGAAATGCTCAATAGTGCTTTTGAATTCTCTGATACAAGAGTAAAAGAAGTAATGACTCCACGAATTGACATAACAGCAGTTGAAATTGAAAGCGGAATTGAAAAATTGATAAATACAATAAAAAAATCTGGTTTCTCAAGAATACCAATATACAGAGGAAATATTGATAATGTAATCGGAATGGTCTATAGTAAGGATATTATCCTGAACCATGAAAATAGAAAAAGAGTAAAGGATTTGATGAGAAATTGCTATTTTATTCCAGAAAATATGAAGATTAGCTATTTGCTTAGTTATTTTCGTAAGAATAGAGTGCATCTATCTGTTGTTGTTGATGAATATGGAGGCACATCAGGAATCGTCACTTTGGAAGATGTGCTTGAAGAGATAGTTGGCGAGATTCTGGATGAGACTGATGTTGAAAAGATTGAGATAAAGAAAATCAGCAAAGACGAGTATCTCCTGGATGGTTC
>JAYEOL010000067.1 GCA_034722995.1 Candidatus Cloacimonadota bacterium
CAGAACAACCAATAATACTGGATTTAATATGAGCTGCAGAATTCCCTTCCAAATGTTGATAATTATCTTTTAAAGGGATTACCTTATCAAGTTCACTTAATATATCTCTTGTAACAGCTGGGTCAGCCTTAGTCAGGAAGATTTAATTTTTTTGTTGATTTATTGAAACTTTCATTTGAACTAACTTTGATAAATTCACGCCTCATTCTTTACTTCCTTGAATACTCAATATCCTGTTTGGTAGAATAATTAGAAACAATCTACCAAGAAAATATCTTTTCTCCTTCTATTTCGGGCTCCCGATATGTCGGGATAAAGAGCAAAGCGACAACGAGCCTATAATCCTACACCAGATCACCATGTAAAAATATATTAAAAGCCTGAAATAAACTTAAAAAAAGTCTTTAATCACCCCAAAGGCAATTTTAGAAGAAAATCCCTTCCTTTGTAAAAACGCAAGAGCTTTATTCTTTCTATCAGCAGGAGATAACTTCTCAAATCTATACCTTTGACTATCCAGGCTTCGTTCAGCCATCTCCTTTTCTGTTTCATTAGTTAAATGTTTTTCAATTACTTCATTAATGAGCTCTTGATTTACACCTTTTGTTCTTAACTTATTTATGATTGAATATTTACCCTGTGGGTGATGTGAAATAAGGTCCAGCAGGTAACTTTCTGCAAAAGTAATATTATCTATATAACCAAAATTTTTATACCTTGTTATCAATTCAGAGATAATTTCAGACTTACAGCCCTTAGTTTTTAGTTTACGAACAATCTCCTTTTCAGACCGCATTCTATATTGCAGGAAGTTAATAAGAGCGGATTCACATTCAAATAAGGTGATATTCCTTCTTAATTCCGAAAGGCCTTTTGAGTCAAACTCTTGTTCTTCTGAAAGGTCAAATTTGGTGAGTGCTTTTGAAGAGATGGAAAGGAAGTAGTTCCCATCAACAAAGATGTTATACTTTTTGTGGTTCTTTTGCTTTTTTATCTTTGTTATCTTCATCAGTTTTGAGCTCAGGCAAATTCAATGCCTCCCTTACTTTTTTTTCTATTTCATTTTTTGTTTTTTTATTATCATACAGAAATTTCTTTGCTTGCTCTTTGCCCTGTCCTAATTGTAATTGTCCATAAGAAATCCAGGAACCTCGTTTTTGAACTATTTTGTGTTTGATGCCTTCATCAATTAGAATTCCTTGATGTGAGATTCCCTCACCATAGATAAGGTCAAACTGTGCGGACTTAAATGGTGGAGCTAACTTATTTTTCACAATCTTTGCCCAGATTACATTCCCAATCACATTATCTCTCTCACCTCCTAACTTGATACTAGGACCTCTTTTAACCTCAATGCGGACTGTTGAATAGAATTTTAGTGCAACACCACCAGTAGTGGTTCGGGGGTTCATATAAGGTGCAACACCAATCTTCATTCTGGTTTGATTAATGAATAGAAGAGAGCAATTGGATTTGTTGATTACGCTAGTAAGTTTCCTTAATGCTTGTGACATTAAACGGGCTTGCAATCCCACATGAGAATCTCCCATATTACCTTCAATCTCTGCCTGAGGGACGAGTGCTGCGACAGAATCAATAATAATCAGGTCTACGGCATTACTGCGAATCAGGGTCTCAGCGATTTCCAGAGCTTGCTCGCCTGTATCGGGCTGAGAAATTAGCATCTCATCTGTGTTGATGCCTAATTTCCGGGCGTATATTGGGTCTAAGGCATGTTCTGCATCAACAAATGCAATAATACCATTTCTCTTCTGTGCTTCAGCGGCAATATGTAATGCAAGAGTAGTCTTACCAGAAGCCTCTTCTCCATAAATTTCGGTAACTCTTCCACGCGGAATTCCGCCAATCCCCAAAGCTGCATCTAAATTGATTGCTCCTGTAGGTATAGAATCAATTTCTACAAGTGCATTATCTCCCAGACGCATAATAGAGCCCTCACCATATCTCTTTCTGATTTGACCCATAGCAGTATTTAAGGATTCATCGAATTTTTTATCTTTCATTGTATTACCTCCAATATTTATTTCTTTATTTTACATTCAGTTATTTGAAGTCATATTTTTTTACAATTGAATAAATCGGTCCCGAACTTGTTAATTGACTTTTAAAAAGGGTTAATTTTCTGCAATCAATAGTATCATACAAGGGCTTTAGTTTTTTTAGAATTACTTTCCAATCTAACTTCTTCACATATTTTACTCTACCAAGAGTTGTGTGTAATTTAAAATAACGTATCTCTTTTTTGAAACCAAAATTAACTAATCTCATTTCAACATCATGAAATACTTTTTGTGAAATACCAGTTTCATCAAGCATATTATACCAGATAATTCTTGGGCGATAAAAGTTTGGAACTACTTCTATATTACCAAATGCGATTGAAAAATGATGATAGTTTTTTGTAACAGCCTCAATTTCAGTGTTTAGACCATCCAAAATTTTAGGCTCAGCATCACCTAAAAAACGAAAAGTGACATGAAGATTTTCTGTCTCAACCCATTTTACACCTTTTGAAATTTCAAGATGTAAAATATTTATATTTTGTTCTATTTTCCTCTTTACATTTAAAGGAAAATCAAGTGCCAAAAAAAGTCGCATTTTTATCCCCAACTAAATAGGATCAAACAGTCCGCCAATCCTTCCAATGTATCGGGGCGACAGGCGCCCAGACGGAAAAGAAAAATATTGGTCAATAATAATTCCCGATCAAATCGGAGACCAAAATTTCTAAATCCTCCCGACCTGTCGGGACTAATTTCAAATGTTAAATATACTTCCATCGCTTCGGAGGCTTTCTAATTTTTTTGCTCTTGAAATTCTATTAGAAATTAGATATTTGTAATTAGTAATTTACCACCAATTAAATTTGGCGTTTTGCCAAAAATTACACCAATTTTATTAATAACTTACTACGGTCAAGCCTTTGGATTACCTTTTATACCCAATCATTCGGAGAAATTCTTCTCTCTTTTTGATATCTTCATCACTTTCCACACCTTTGGGCGAAAAGCCGTCCACTACACCAAGAATTCCACATCCTTGTTCGGTTTTTGCAATAATAACTTCAACTGGATTTGCGGTAGCACAGAAAATATTCACAACCTCTGAACAATTCTTAAGATTATTAAGCACATTGATGGGAAAAGCATCCTTTAAAATAATTATAAATGAATGACCTGCACCAAGCCTCCCAATATTTTTAACGGCTAATTTGATTAATTCCTCATCATTACCATCTTTTCTAATCAAACATGATTGAGAAGCCTCGCTGAAAGCTAATCCAAACTTAATTTTAGGAACACTCGTTACCAGTAACTCATAAATGTCTTCAACAGATTTAATAAAATGAGTCTGACCAAGAATAATATTACACTCTTCTGGAAATTCTAATCTAATAGATTTTATGTTCATCTGTTCTTCCTCATTGTTAGATCTGCGATTTCAAAAAAATAATTTAGAAATTTCTTTTACACTAAAAAATTCTTATTTGTATAACCTGTCAATTTTTGTAGAATTTTCTTGACAATCGTTATCATTTGCTAAAAATTGTCATAAAATTATGACAGTAAATAACTATAGTTTTGGTAAAATTAATATCAGTGGTAAAGTTTATACCCATGATGTAATTATTATGTCAGATTCAATAAAAAGCAACTGGTGGCGCAGTCAGTCCCATTTGCTTACTCTTGAGGACATACAAGAAATTATTGATAATAAACCAGACATCTTGATAATTGGGACAGGAAAATTTGGCTTGATGAAAGTAAAAAGAGAAGTTCTTAATTATTGCAAAAATCATAAAATAAAGTTAATAATAGAGAACACTTCGGAAGCTACTAAAAAATTTAATAGTTTATCTCAATCTAATAATAAAATAATCGCAGCATTGCACCTAACATGTTAAGATCTACTTGTAATTTTGAAAATTACTGCCAGGAGCATAATATAGTTTACTTTATTTCTATGGATTATAATGGAGTGCGAAAACAAGCCCTTCCGATGTATCGGGAGGGAGAACTTTTCGCAAATTCCGATATGCTGAAAGTTCGTCCCGAGTAAATCGGGACTCGTTTCAGCACTCCGTTTTTATTCAGTATCATGTATTGGAAATAGATGCAAAACAGTTTTATGCACTCAGTAATAACTTGTGATTACAAGCTGAAATTGCAAAAAAAACAGGAGTAATAATGAAAAGAAAAAAGGTTGGCTTAGAAAAGAGAATATTTGTCCGCTTTTTTGTTATAACCTTTATACTTGCAATCGTTTTGCTCATTTCTGAGTGGTTTATTATAAAATATCAGATTGAACAAGATTATTTGGTTTTCTTGTTGGTATTGTTGGTTGCCACGCTAATTGCGATAATTATTTTAGGCAAAGTGTTCGGCAGAACCATAATGCAACCCATTAAAAGAGTAAGTGAAAAGATGCAAGCCATTGGTGAAAATCCTCTAAAATATGAGCCAATACCAGAAAGATACAGCGGTAAACTTGGTGATGTGGTGGAAACATTTAATGCAATGAATATGTCCCTGTCTAAATATAATCGTTCACTTAATGAATACAAAATAATAACTGAGAACCTTGATTCAGGAATTTTTTGGATGAACTCTGATTTTAATATTATTTTATGTAATCCGAGTTTTATGCGAATTTTTGAGCTTAAAAATTCTGAGGAAATCATTGGAAAGAATTTAAATGAATTTATTAAACTGAATGAAAAAACTATCCAGGATGCAAAGAACGATAGTATCACTTTGCCACAGTTAGAAATAAATCTTCCTCAGAGGAAAAATTTGCCTGACAAAATAAAGTATGTTATATTAAATATTAGAGCTGTCAAAGATGAACGAAAATTAAAATTAGTTGGAAGCATTACAAATATTACTAAAGAGGTAAAAGAGAGAAAAGCTAGACAAGCATTAGAATTAGAACTAATAAAAAGTAATAAATTGGCTGAAATCGGAAGACGAGTTGAGGGCATTGTTCATAATATAAACTCTCCTTTAAACTCTATATTAGGGTATGCACAACTAATTAAAAAGGATATTGGTGATAACAAAGATATTGATAAAATCCTGGAATCCGGAAAAAATATCTCACATTCTGTAAAAATACTCCTAAGAAAAGTAAAACAGGATAATATCTCAATGATGATTCCAATAAACATAAATGAACTTGTTAAACAAGAACTGGAACTTTGCGACCATAACTTATTTTTTAAACATTATGTCATTTTAGAAACAAATTTTTTTAAAGAGCTTCCAGAGATAAAAGCAGTATACAGTGAGATTAGCCAGAGTTTTACAAACATTATAAACAATGCAATTGAATCTCTAAAAAATAGTTTAGAAAAGCTCATCTTTGTCAGAACTTATCAAACTAGCGATATGATTGCAATTGAAGTAAAAGATACTGGTGAAGGAATAAAGAATGAGGATTTAGATAAAATATTTGACCCATATTATACTACAAAAGGGCAAAAGGATGGTGGGGGCTTTGGTTTAGGATTAGCAATAAGCAAAAGTGTGGCGGAAAGATATGGAGGTTATATCAGTGTGAAATCTGAAGTTGGCAAAGGTAGCACATTTACATTGTTTCTACCAATTAATAATAAATAATTTGCTTATTACGAGGGCTGTCAGCAACAGGATAAACCTATTGCTACCCGCCAGCTTCTAAGACGGAGTAGCGATTCATCCTTCGTAGGAGAACGGACAAATCGGGGCAGGCGGGTAGATTCGGGTTTATCCCGAATTGAGATAAAGAAAAGTGATTTTCACATAAAAGACAACCTGATAAATTTGAACCGTTTTAACGGTTTTTCAGAAAGGAGACGGAATATGTCGCATTCCTTAACGAGGATTTGGATACATGCAGTCTGGAGTACTTAAGATAGATATCCATTTATGAATGAAAAACAGAGATTAAAAATTATACAACATTTAGAAACAAAACTTGAAGATTTAGAATGCGGAGTTAGAATTATCAATGGGACTAAAGATCATCTACATGCCTTATTTCTCCTAAATCAAAATAAATCTATCAAAGAAATCATAAAAAATGTTAAAGGTGAAACATCTCATTGGATTAATCAAAATAATTTTTATAAAGTAAAATTTGCATGGCAGATTGGTTATGGAGCATTCTCTGTTAGTGAGTCAATGGTGAAGATTGTTGAAAATTATATTAGAAATCAAAAAGAACATCATAAAAAAATGTCATTTCAAGAAGAGTGGGAATTATTGTTGAAAAAACATAATATTGTTGCTTCTGGAAACCATTAAAATGGTTAATAATGAGGTATTATTGTTACCCACGATTAAAATCGTGGGCTTCCCTTCCCAGTGATAAGAACAAATAAATGAGTCAGAAGCCCACAAATTCATTTGTGGGTATAAAAAGACAACCTGATAAATTTGAACCGTTTTAACGGTTTTTTAAAAAAGGAATAAAAAATGGCAAATCAAGTAATACAAACAGATTTTTTTAAAAGAAATGCCAAGATACTTATTATTGATGATGAGCAGGACACTCTAAATATTTTTCGCCGTCAATTAGAAGATGAATATGAAATAGACACAGCTGATTCGGCAGTTTTAGCTATTGAAAAGCTAAAAAAAGAAGTATACCATATAGCAATGACAGATTTGGTGATGCCGGGTGAAGATGGTCTTGAACTTATGAAAACAATTAAGGAGAAATGGCCCCAGGTTGCTGTAATAGTAATAAGTGGAAAGGCTTCCATTAGTATGGCAGTTGAAGCAATGAAATTAGGGGCAGAAGAGTTTATTGAAAAACCTGTAGAAGACCTTGACCTACTTAAACTAACGATTGAAAAAATTTTGAAAGCAAGATGGCAATCTGAAGAAATTGAAAGACTGCGTCGTATATTATCTCAGGGATTTGATAGAAAAAATATTGTAGGTAATAGCTTTGCAATACAAAAAGTGATGGAAAAAGTAAAAAGAATTGCTCCTCTTGATGCTACAGTCCTGATAACTGGTGAAACTGGTGTTGGTAAAGAACTATTCGCAGAATTAGTTTATAAAAATAGCAAAAGGAAAGATGAAAAGTTCGTTACCGTAAACTGCGGAGGTTTACCTGAAAATCTATTGGAAAGCATTCTGTTCGGACATAAAAAAGGTGCATTTACTGATGCTATTAGAGATAAAATCGGTTATTTTCAAGAAGCAGATAAAGGGACTTTATTCTTAGATGAAATTACAGAAACATCTCAAGCATTCCAAATAAAATTACTTCATGCTCTGGAAAAAGGTGTGATAAGACAGGTTGGAGGAGATAAAGATATTGAAGTTGATGTAAGAATTATCACAGCAACTAATAAGAACATTGAAGAAGAGGTTAAGAATGAAAACTTTAGAGAAGATTTATATTATAGATTGAATGTTATCAATATAAATATTCCACCTCTTAGAGAAAGGGTTGAAGATATTAAACTGCTTGCAAATGCTTTTGTTAATGAATTTGCTGAAAGGTATGATAAAAAGGGTTTACAATTATCTGAACCTGTTATGTCAATCTTACTATCAGGGGAATGGAAAGGAAATATAAGAGAGTTGAGAAATGCAATGGAACACGCAGTTGCATTGGCTTCTCATAATAAAATTATTCCTGAGGACCTACCTGACCACATCTATCTAAATAAAATTCCTTCAAAAAATATGTCTGCACAAAATTTTATGCATCTGCCATTTGCTGAAGCTAAAGAGGAGTTTGAGAAATCCTACATTGAAGGATTGATGAAAAACTGTAACGGTGATGTTACTAAAGCTGCAAATATTTCCCAGATAAAAAGACAAAATATTTATGATAAATTTAAAAAATACGAGATTGATATTAACAGGTATAGAAAAAATAATGATAGTTAAATAAAATCAGTGTTGTAGAACGACCTTCCAAGGTCGTTGGTTTACTCCGTTTCGGAGCTGGCGGTTCGTTTTCGCACTCCGAATAGAGCATCTTAGAAACAGAGGACTTAATATTAAGTTTCTATTCTCTATGGATAGTATTGTCATAAATACATGACACACATTTTTGCTATGTAATTATTTTATGACAGATTATCATCCTAAAAGTCAGGATTATTTAAATTTCTTTTATCCCGTTCTGGAGAACGGAAACATTGCTGGTTCTCCCGAAGGCTTTCGGGACAAATCTGAACCAGCATAGTACTCTTTGTAAAGTAAATATGGAGTCCTTATCTACAGAGAAAGTTATAAAAGACTTTACAGGGCTGTCACGAACTCCCGATATACCTGTACCGTGAAATCTCTTTTTTCTATTTCACTGGGATCGGGATGACAGAAATTTTTTATCATGTTATAGAACATGACACCCGAAAAAATAAAATTTATCTTGACAGAAAAAAGTTTTTCTTAGAAAAGTTACTTAAAACTTTGGCACAAAAGTTGCATAATATATTTATGTTTGTAATAGATGTGAAAATTTCCCAAAATAATCCCGTTTTTTACGGGAAAAAAAAATAATATAGTCCTCCTACGCTGAAGCTACGGAGGACAAGGAGGATAACATGGGAATGCAACAAATACTGCTCATTGTATTGAGCGTAATTATCGTTGGTGTGGCTATTGCCGTTGGTATCACTATGTTCAAAAGCCAAGCTGTAACTTCAAATCGTCAAGCGGTTATTACTGATCTAAATTCTTTTGCTGGTCAAGCATTAGGATTCTACAAGACTCCTATAGACTTTGGTGGCGGTGGATATACCTGGACAGGTGATGGAACTGACGATCAAAATCTTGGTGCATGGTTAGGATATGGTCATGATGGAACAACTGGAGATACTTTAACAACTGAGAATGGAACCTATAAACTAATAATCGACGCTGATAAACTTACAATAACAGGAAATGGAAAAGAAATAGGTGATAAGGCAGGCTATCCTGCTACCGCCTTTGGTGCAGATGGTTGTGTCGCAGCACAAGTTGTAGTAACAGGAAAAACTGGCGCAATAAAATTTACCAGATTAAACTGAGTTATTGATTAAAGTATCAGAGCTCAAAAAATAAAATATGGGAGGTTTTTGTGCCTCCCATATTTTCCCCATTATCCTATAGCAAAGAACATTTTGTCAGGGTATGGACCCTGACAACCAGAGTTTCGTCAGGGTTTGGACTCTGACAACCAGAGTTCACTTCACGGCTGTCATGGATTCATCTCTGCCCGCCAGGGCTTTTGGCAGGCGGGCTTCGTCCCGATTTCATCGGGACTACGCTTGTCCGCTGTAATACTATAGAAGGCGGGAAGAATGGACCATTCCATGACAGTTTTCAACCAGTGTTAGGTAGGCTTGGGTTTTCATCCTTTATCCCGATTTGTGGCACATTGTGGTTAAATTTTTGTCAGGGTATGGACCCTGACAACCAGAGTTTCGTCAGGGCGTGGACCCTGCCAACCAATGTTTCCATTGCTGGTTCATCCGCCAGTCATTGCTGGTTCCCCGATATTCATCGGGGTTACTTGAACCAAACATTTTGGTTCTCCCAAAGGCTTTCGGGACAAATTTAAACCAGCATAGTTTTCCCGGCCGGGTATCCCCAATTAAATTGGGGACGGGTTCATCCCGAACCTGAACGAAGCTGAACGTATCGGGAGACTGTGACAGATTTTACGGAAGACAGTTTTTGTCATAGTATGGACCATTACAACCAGGGTTCACTTCACGGCTGTCATGGACCATTCCATGACAGAATGGACCATAACAACCAGAGTATAAACTAATGAATGCTATAATTAAAAATAATATAATTGACATTCATAATCTTTGCAAGAAATATAAAGTTAAAAATTTATATGTTTTTGGTTCTGTTTGTTCTGAAAAATTTGATGATAAAAGTGATATTGATTTCCTAATTTCATTTAAAGATATCTCCGTTGAAGAATATTCAGATAATTATTTTGCTTTACACGAATTATTTGAGAATTTATTTACAAGAAAAATAGATTTGATAACTGAAAATTCACTTTCCAATCCATATTTTATAAAGTTTATGGAAAAGACTAAAACTTTAATTTATGAATGATAAAATAAAAAAATATCTTTTTGATATTAAGGTTTCAATAAATTCAATATACGAGTATCTTGGAGAAGAAAAAGATTTCACAAAATATCAACAGAACAAATTATTGAGAAGAGGAATTGAACGGGAATTTGAAATTATTGGAGAAGCAATGAATGGGATATTAAAAGAAGATAAAACCATTCAAATAGAAAGTGCCAAGAAAATTATAGGATTAAGAAATTGGGTTATTCATGGATATGATAAAGTTGATGATGCAATAATTTGGGGCATTATCGTAAAACATTTACCAAAATTGAAAATTGAGATTGATAATTTATTAGATTTAGATAATGAAAATGATAAAAGATAGGATCCATTGCTGGTTCATCCGTCAGCTGACTGACAATCGGGAGACTGTGACAACCAGAGTTAATAAAAAGTAATCAAAAATGCAAAAAGAATTTCGCTATCAAGGAGTGTCTTTAAATAATAAACCTATTCAAGGTTTAGTATTAGCACATAACAAATCTAAAGCAAAGCAATTAATAAAACAAATAGCTACAAAACATAGAATAAGAATAAATTCTATACTTCGCAAAAAGACCTTTATTTATACAGTAAAACTTCCTACAGGTAAAAAATTAAAAGGAAAGCAAGCCGCATATACAAAGCAAGAAGTAGAAAGGGCATTACTAAGGATTGGATATAGGGACGCAAAAATTCAACCAGTTTTGATTGATTTTCATCCAAAGCCTTCTAAACAAAGCATTATGATGTTTATCAATCTTAGCTCGTTTCTACTTAAAGAAAAGATGGCTTATGATAAAATTCTTCGTATGTTAGCAGAAGAAGAATCCAATTCAACATTAAAAGAAACATTAAAAAAAGTTGAAGGTCAATTAAAAGCAGGTAAAGAGGGCACAGAGGTTTTTTCACGCTATTCTGATGTCTTTGGGAAATTCCCTGCTTATATGCTCGGTCTTGCAACCAAAAGTGGTAATATGAGTGAGGTTTATGCTGCTACTTCCAAATTTATGGAAAGGGACCATGAGTATAGAAAAAGTTTAAAGCAGGCAATACTCGCGCCAATGATTACAGTTGTGGCTACAATACTTGCTGTTGGATATTTTGTGGTCTCAATATTTCCCGCAACTGCTAAGATTTTTGTTGAGCACGGAATAAAAGTTCCACCAATGACTGCTTTTACATTAAAGCTGAGTGATTATTTAGGTGCTAATTGGTGGTGGATGTGTCTTATAATTGCAATTTTTTCAATCGCAATTTTTATGTGGTGGAAAACTCCAAAAGGAAGGGTATGGAGGGACAAATTTTTAATTAAATTACCAATTATTGGGCATCTGTTACATAAATCAAGTATTGAGATATTTTTTAGAGTTTTCTCTGCTATCTATTCCGGGGCAGAAGCTAATATAGAAGCCCTAACATCTTCTGCTGAAGCATGTAGAAATGCTTATATAGAAAAAGGAGTTAAAAAGACTACTATTCCACTTATGTTAACAGAAGGTATGTCATTAGTACCGGCATTGGAAGAAGCAAATGTATTTAATAAAACAACTCTAAGTAGATTAAGAACCGGGGCAGAAACTGGTAATGTGCTACAATCTGCTCGGCAAATTTGCTCATTCTATGAAAAAGAAACCACATATAAAATGAATAATGTCATTCAATCGGTTCAGTCTTTAATTGCACTTTTTATTGGCGTTGTCATTTCATTATTAACTATTGTTTCTGCAGAGATTGCACTTGTTTCTCCAGAAATGCCTGGTATGGTTGGAATGTAAATTAAAGGAAACAATGATAGGAAGATCAAGATTAGGAAAATTATTAGTTGAGAAAGAAATAATTGATAAAGATACGCTTGATAAAGCACTTATGATTCAGGCTGATGAGGACTCATCTAATCCTCGCCGATTAGAGGAAATATTAACCTCAGACCTAAAAATAGACCACGATACAATTTATAGTCTGCTTGCCGACCTTTATGCATTCCGCACAATTGATGTAGACCTGGAAAAATTAGACCAAAATCAGAAAAAGCGTACAAAAGAAATACTTTCCAGGTTTCCAGAAGACTTCAAAAAGCAACTGTTATATAATAAAATTTTACCATATAGAATATCTTACGGCAGAAAAAATACATTAATAGTTTTATCCGCAGATCCAACAAACAAAATCGTAGAAAAAATCCCTTTAAATTCTGAATTCAAAAAATATGAAGTGGTTTTTTGTCGTCTTAAAATTATAGAAGAACTTATTGAAATCATAGCTCCTCAGAAGAATGAATTTTTAGAACTTCTTGAAGAAGCAGGCGAACAGATAGAAGAAGTAGGAGAAGTTGGAAAAGTAACAGGCGTTGATGAATATGCATTAGATGAAGAGATAAATAAAAGTCTTTTGGTGAATTTATTTGAAGCTGGCTTGGTTGAAGCTGTACGACAAGGAGCAAGTGACATACACATTATCCCATATCAACGTTCAAGTGTGGATTTCTTTTTCAGGATTGATGGAAGACTTCATCGCTGGCATAGGCAGGATAATACTTCTCCAGAAGCTATAGCAGCAGTTGCTAAAGACCGCTCTACTGGTGTTGACAGATTTGAAAGAGATACTGCACAGGATGGCTTTGCACAGCGTCTTGTTGATGGGCATCTGATTAGATTTCGTGTTTCAATCTTACCTATTATATCCGCAGAATATGAAAGAAGATTTGAAAGCGTGGTCGTAAGAGTAATAGACGATAGAAATGTAATAACAGATTTAGAAAAGTTGGGACTTCAAAAGCAAGCTGAGAAGGATTTTGTTAAAGCCATAAATACTTCCAAAGGTATTGTTTTACTTACTGGACCAACTGGTAGTGGAAAAAGCACAACCTTAATGGCTGCACTTTATCATGTGATAGACCCTTCAAAAAATGTACTTACCTGCGAAGACCCTGTAGAATATGTAATTAAAGGGGCAAGACAGCTAAAGATTGGACATAAACTTAGCTTTGAAAATGCTATCCGCTCTATCCTCAGACACGACCCTGATATTGTAATGGTTGGTGAAATAAGAGATAAAATTACTGCTGATGTTGCAGTTAAACTTGCAAATACAGGTCATCTAACATTTTCTACACTTCATACTAATGATGCACCAAGCGCAATTTCACGATTATATAAAATGGGTATAGAACCCTTTCTCCTTGCTTATGCAATAAATATTATAGTTGCACAAAGATTAGTAAGAAAATTATGCCCGTACTGCAGGAAACCATTAGCAAAAGAAAAATATCAGGCTGCACTTGAATTAGGCCTAACTGAAGAGGATTTAAAATCCGGCAAGATATACGAAGCAGGAAAAGGCTGTAAGAAATGCACTGAAGGATATAAAGGAAGAGTAAATATTTGTGAAGCCCTATACTTCTCACATGAAGTAAGAAAAGCTATTGTTGAATCCGGAGAAGAAATTGATGAAGCGCTCATTAGAAACATTGCTGAAAAACAAGGGATGTTATCTCTTAGGGACTCAGGGTTAGATAGAATAAGAAATGGGCTTACTACTATTTCTGAAGTGGCTTATGCAACAACAGAGGAATAAAACATGAATATGGGACAAATGCTACTCGTTCTTCTTGCAGTAATGCTGTTTTCCACTATTCTCATTACAACCTATAGTAATCTCTACACTTTTACAGATATAGTGTATAAGGTTATGTACCAACTGCAAGGCTTGAAAATTGCAGATAGATACATACAGAAAATTGATGCTGAGCTTTTTGGTAATTCTACATTTGTGGAGATACATGATTTTTATCATAAAGATATTCCTTATAATCCAGGTAATCCTGATACAACAATGACAATTAATGATGCGGACTATAATGTTTGGTTAACCTCAAATTATTGTAATAGTTCTGGTGATATTTCTTATCCTGATAGCGCATATCAAAAGATTGATATAGTTATTTATTGTTATCCATTGGGACCTGATACACTCTGGATTGGAACAAGGGATAAAGCTATCAGTAGAATTTTTATTGATATGGAGGGTTAAAATTAGAAATCATGGGAAGCCTATTAGATGCACTGGGAGCTGTAGTTATTGGAGGATTATTCCTCGTTGCTATGTTTAATGCTTTATCAAATGTGCAAGCTGTAGGATATAATACTAATATGCAAGTAACCCTTAATGAAATTTCAGAAAGAGTTATCTCCGGTACAATTGATGATGATACGGGAGAAACAATACCCGGAATCTCAAATGGCTACTTATCTAGAGTTGGTGCTGGTATCGATTCCCTGGCAGTCTTACTTGCTACAGATAGCACATTTCAGTTCCGCATAAAAGATAGTGTTTCTGCAAGTATTGATACAATACTAATTTATAAGGAAAATGATTCATTAAAACTTATGCGCAATGGCTCAATGGAATTCGGACCATTTGAACTATCACAAAATTCTAATAATCTAAAATTTACTTATTATGATGAGGAAAACGATAGCATATCATTCCCAATAGCAACTCAAACCCGTCGGGATGACATTCGTTCTGTAAGAATTGATATAGAATTTTTTGCGAATACATATCGGGGTGATATTGATAAAAGGGTTCTTAATAATAAAATTGTATTATGGCAATATTTTAAAAATTTGTATTTATAATGATATAATTAATGTGTATTAAAATATGGAACAACAAAGAAGAATGAAAATTAATGAGTTGTCAGGGACCATTCCCTGACATTAAAGATATTCAATTTAAGTTCGTCATGGAGTGGTCCGTTCTTCGGAGTCCCGATTATATCGGGACGGAGAATGGATCTCTTGCCGAATTCAGTTCCGATATATCGGAACTACTCCATATAATATTAAAAGTATTTTCAGATGAAAAGAAATTATTTGTAATAAAATCATTGACAGTAATTTTAATAATTATTTTTTTTATTTATATGTATAAAATAGTAATTAGAAAAATAATAAAATAAAAAACCATTAGTGAGGAAAAATGGGCAAAGTTCTAATAATAATAGTGTTATTACTAACTGCAATTTTTGCAGCCATAACATTATCGGTCCAACACCGAGCAGAAAAAGCACCAGAAATGTTATCACAGGGATATGGTTTGCGTAATGTGGGTACTTATGCCCTCCGATATGCAATAAAACAAATAAAAGCTGGTTCTATCACTTCTGATATAACTACGAGTTTTGATGATTTTATTGTATTGACCGATGGAAGAATTAATAGTATCAAATATGATTTTGAATATGATTATAGTGGAGATTCTACTGCAATAGATATTATTGCAAATGTAAGCTGGATAACACCTGATGATACACTTTATCATGAATGTGAAGCAGTAGTAAGACTTCAATCATCAGGCTCAACAATATATCAATTCGGTGATTATGCACTTACTACAGCTGGGACTATTCGCTTAAAAGGTCAATCTTCTGCAACACCAAATAAACAGAATACTGAGTTTACATTTGAAAACATTTTTGGAATGACACAACAAGAAGCAAAAGATTATGCAACTAGCAAGGGAACTTGTTATGAGGGAGGTACTGATCCAGGCCATGGAGAGTATACTATTGATGACTTCACCTGGATTGAAGGTGATTATCATCCTACATCTTGGAATATATCAAGCGGTATTCTAATAGTAAATGGTAATCTCCACAGTTCAGCTCATGTGATTTTTACCGGTGTTATTTATGTTATAGGAACTTTCTTTCCAACTGCTTGGACCAGTATAAGTGGTGCAGTTTTTGTAGAATATACAGGGCAGACTGAATTATCAGGCCATGCTACGATAGATTACGATAAAGATGTTCTTGATAGTTTAGGTGCTGCAGAAACTTCTTTAGGTGCTGCAGAAACTTCAACCATCAAAATTTTGTATTGGAGGGAATAATGGGAAAAACAGTTATAATAGGCGTCTTGATAATTATTGCCATCTTTGCAGGAATTCTCATAACCGTTAATAAGCATACTGAGAAAATGCCGGAAATTGCTTCAGAAAATCTGGCTGAGATGCAAGTAAGAGCTTTGGGCAATTATGCCTTAGGTTATGGTATAAATAAGTTTCTTGATGGTAATGTTACTTTTTGCGATAGCATAACTGGATATATTGATGATTTTACTCCATTAGAAGTTTTGGATGGTTCAATTGATAGCATCAAATTTACTTATGAATCAGATGGTTCAATTCGTATTAATTCGTATGTAACTTATAATATCAATGATGAAACTGTTAATCACCAGAGTGAAGCAAATTTTTCATTCATTATTGATGATGCAGCTAAATCAAATATTACATCTGCTCTTGTTTATGGTGGCTCTATTACTATCCATGCAAAGGCTGCTATTCATGGAGAATTAACTGAAACTACAGAATTTGATTTTGAAGAAGTGTTTGGTATATCAGAAGAAGATGTAAAAAACGAAGCAATAAGTAATGATGCTTTTATTATAAATCCAGAAAATAACACACCAATGCCAGATAGCCTTACATGGATAGAATTTGAGGGGGGTGACAGCCTCTTCAAAGTTACAAATGATTGGACTGGTGCTGGTATATTAATTATTAAGGGAAATCTAAAGTGTACAGCACAAATAACTTTTGAAGGTATTCTGGTTGTGTTTGGGACATTAGACATTACAGCACATTCAGATATTACTGGCTCTGTGTTTGTCGTGGGTGATGCCAGTTTGGGAGCTTTTGCTACTATTACTTTTGATGGTGATATAGTGGCTACAGCTTTGGAAAATTTACCATTTAATGTTTCTTGCAAGATTATCAGCTGGAGAGAATAATAAAAATTCTATCCTTTTATAAGCTCATTAAATTCGTAAAACAGGTTGGTGAAAAAATCTTGTAAAAATTTATAATATTAATAATAGTATATTGGAAAAGGAAAAAATGGATAAATCACAATTTCTTGAAACAGAAAAAAGCATGTTCCATTGGTGGTCAAAAATCCGCTGGTTTATGGTAATAATCCTTTTTGCAATAGGTATTATTCGTGTTCAGCAATCTCCACAAACCTTCCCAATTATTATCTTTATTGCTGCCTTTTTAGGAATATGTGTTTTAAATCTTCTCTTCCATCTACAGATTATTAAAACTAATAATATCTTTGCAACAGTTCAAATTGTTTTAGATATTGTTTTCTCTACTTTAATTGTGCATCTGACTGGTGGAATTGAAAGCTCTTTTGTATGGATATACCTGATAGCAGTTATTACCGCAAGTTTAGCAATAGAAAAAGCAGGTGGTTTTATATCTGCTCTGATTGGTAGTATGTCTCTTTTAGCCCTAATTCTTCTTTATAATTTTAAATGGCTTTTGCCAATTAATGGCTCGTCTTTTAATTACGATGTTTCTTTGCAAACTATATTTTTAATTTCCTATACTGGTCTTTTTACTGCCATAGCCTTTATTGCGAATTTTATTAGTGATATGGCAAAAAAACTATCTTTTAACTCCTTAAAAGTCAATGAAAAATTGAAGGATAAAGAAGACCAATTATTGGAGAAGCAAAAAATAATTATAGAAGATAAGAAAAAAATCGCTAACTACCAAGAAGTTGTCCAAACTGCAGCCAATATTGCCGAGATAGACCATGATATAAATAATCCTCTGAGTGTAATCTCCCTGTCATTAAGTAGAGTCAAAAAAGCTGCTGATGAATATGATGACGAAAAACTTTTTAAGTCAAGCAATCAGATGACCGAAGCCATCAATAAAATAAATGGTATATTAACAAGGTTGCAAGACTTAAAAAAATTAGAATTGATTAAAGCGGAAAGAAAAAAACAGGTTTAATACTATGAAAAAACATATTTTAGTTGTGGATGATGAACAAACTATACGAGAACTTTGTAAAGAGTTTCTTGAAGAAGAGGGATATAAAGTAACACTTGCAGTTGATGGACAGGATGCTCTTGATAAAATGGAATATGATGACTATGACCTTTTCCTCGTTGATATGGTTATGCCTCGTATAGATGGACTTGAACTAATGAAGAGGATTAAAAAGAAACAACCATTAGCTGTTATTGTTATTACAACAGGATTTTCCAGCATAGAGGGCGCAGTAAAGGCTGTGCATGCTGGAGCTTTTCAATATCTTTCTAAACCTATTAATGCTGAAGAACTTATTGAAGTTGTAAAAAAAGGCTTACAATACGCCAAAGATTTATACGGTCCACTTCAACAGGCTTTTGAACCAGGTGCTGAAGTTATGCAAAAGGCAGAACCTCTTATGTTACATGGATTCACACCAGAAGAAAAAGTTGACTTTTTAGCACTGGGACGTATTCATAAATATGATGTCAGTGAATATATTCCGATTGGTGATAAAAAGTCAGGTTCAATCATTTTGGTTGAAAGTGGCGACATATCAGTCTGGCTTAGTAATACAACTGTAGATTATCTAAGAAAGGGAGATACCTGGGGAGAAGAAAGCTTTATATTAGCTGGCTCTGTATTTACTAAACTTCGAGCAGAGACTGCTGTCAAAGTTAGACATTTTGATAGAAAAAGGATGTTAGATTTCTTTGCATATAAAGGGGAAAAATTATTAAAAAGATTTATGATTAATCTTATAAATTGTACATTTTCCAAATGGCGCAAATCTATTCAAAGAATTGTTATGCTGAAACTTGTCACCGGAGAAAAATGAAGAATATAGTATATCGTCAATCCCCGCGGACGCGGGGATTGCGTCCCGATAAATCGGGAGAAACGGTATATGTTCAATATCTATCGGCTCGTTAACCGTTTACCTAATGATGATTGGAGCCTCGCAATCGTTCAATGAATGACGAAAGGAACTTATGAGCCTGTCTTTTACACCTGAAATGTTAGTAGGATTACCAGAATATTTAATTGGTACAAGTAGATTCCAGAACATTAACAAAATTATCACTTATAATGCAACCTGGAGAAACGAAGCTTACAACAACCTAAAAAAATTACTTAAGCATATGCGAGAAATAAATGCCTCTGATATGGATTTCGGCGGACCAGGAGCAAATAGACAAATCTGGTATAGAGTCTATGGGAAAAAATCTCCATATCAAGATATGCCTTCGTACATTAATGATGAAGTTACCGCTATTTTATTAAGCATCCTATCTGACGAACAGAAAATAACACTTTTTAAAAATAAAAATGTAGACCTTTCTGTAGGAATGGTATTAGAAGAGGGGGAAGAACCCAGCCGTTTTCGTAGCGATATCTATTATGAAAGTAATGTTTTAGTAGCAAACTTTAGACGCATCAACCAAGAATTATTTACAATACAATCTTTAAACTTTCCCGAACCAATTATCAAAAGGTTAGACCTCCAATATGAAAAATCTGGTCTAATTTTAGTCACCGGAATCACAGGGTCAGGAAAAAGTTGTACATTAGATTCTATTATAGATATGAACAATCACAATAATCACTCTCATATTGTAATTATTGGAAATCCAATTGAATATATCCACCAATCAGATAAATGTATTATCAGACATAGGGAAGTTGGCGAAGATGTATTAAACTTTAGAGAGGGAACAATACAAGCATTAAGACAGGACCCGGATATAATTGTTGTTGGAGAGATGCGAGACCCGGAAACAATTGCTACAGTTCTTGAAGCCACTGATAGCGGTCATAAGTGTTTTACTACCCTGCACACAAGTTCTGCGGTTGATAGTATGCATAGAATTATTGCTGAATTTCCTCCAAGAGAGCAAGATAGAATAAGATTGAGATTGGCAGATACATTGAAAGTGATTATCTCTCAAAAATTAGTTCCAAATAAGCAAGGCAAGCTAACCTTAGCAAAAGAGATTCTTTCTGTAGATGCATCAGTGCGCGCTGCGATAAGAAATAAAAATATCAACGAAATTTATCAGATGATTACTGAAGGTAAAAGAAAAGGTATGATAGCCCTTGAGCAAGACCTATTTAATCTATGTAAAAACAATATAATAACAAGAGAAACAGCTATAAACTTTTCAAATAGCAGAAAAAGAATGCAGCAGTTGTTAACTTACTCAAAATAAGCCTCTAAATAATGAAATTTAAAAAAGAGAAATTAGCATTTGGCATTTTCCAGGATGGATTATCAATTAAAGTTGCTCAACTTGCTTTAGAAAATGGTAAAATAAAAATACAGCGTTTAGAAGAAACTGAACTTTCATCTCCTTTATACCCAAAAGAAATTACTGAAGAAGAAAAGAAATCTACATTAGAAGAATCAGAGTTTACTGACTTAGAAGAGGAAGAGCTAAATATTCCGGAAGTCTCAGAATTTGATGAAAAAGAAAGTTTTGAGGAAATTGAAAAAGAAAAAGCAATATCAGGAAAAAGTGACTTACAAAAATTACTTCTTAAATTTCCTATAGAAAAAGGCAAGATTGCCCTCAATGCAAACGAAGAACAAATTTCGTATAAGCAATTTGATGAAATACCTACAGCAAAGATAAAAAAGAGAATCAAATCAGAACTTTTATCCAAAGAAGAAATCCAATCCAAAGATTATGAGTTAAGTTATATATTAAATCCTGATAAAACTATTCTGGCCTTTGTGCATCGCGGTAAGTTTGAACTCCTTAATGTCTTACAGGATACTAATCTTGTTACTTCAAAAAAGAAATTCTTTTATAGTTTTATAGATACAAATGAAATCTCACTAATAAATTTAGTGAGAACTTGCTATGACTTTCCTCCAGAGGATTATGTGTTGATTTTGTACATTGGTGTTGATTATAGAGTGGAAATTGTAATGAAAGGTAAAAACTATCACGCAGCATTTCCAATTATTGTTACAGAGACAAAACCGGAAAAAATGAGGCAAGCAATTTACTCTAAAATTATCTTAGAGCAAGATGTGTCTAATATACCTATTACTAAACATATTATTTTGGCTGGAGAGCATGTTAGCGACGAAGATATTGAATCATTCCGAGAAAAATGTGATTCCGGGTCAACAATCAATCGCTTAGAATTAGGTAAAATCGGTATCATAAAAGGAAAAGATGAAATTACTCCTGAGAAAATTGCTCAGTATGCTATACCTATTGCACTTGCCTGGAAGACATTAGAACCAAAAAATAAAGATTTCTTCCCGAGCAATCTCCTTCCATCAAAGATAATTGAAAGTCAAAAGCATTTTAAAATAGCCTGGCATGGATTTATTGTTTTAGCTGCAATATTCTATTTTGCTTTAACCGGGACTATCAAGAATATGAACTTGAAGCAAGAAGCCTTAGATATGGGAAAAAAGAATATAAATCTAGAAATTGAACTAAAAAAAATTAGGGTTCAAATTGCCAGGCTTAATAAAGTAAAAAGAGAACTTGCTATTCTGGAAAAAAATGTTAAAAAAATCGAGAAATTAACTGGAAACAAAAATCAGTGGCATTATATTCTAAATGTTATAGCAAACTCATTCTTAGAAAATAAAGTAAGTTGGATAACTAATTTAAAAAGCTCAGAAAATAACTTTCAAATTTCAGGATATACAACGAAAAAAAGAAATATTATCAAGTTTTCAAAACTATTTCCTGGCGGCAGAATTGAAAGAATTACAGAACATTCCATTCAAGATTTACCGATCTGGAAATATGATATGACTTTTTCATATCCTAATCCTAAAGATACTAATAAAGAAAAAGAAGAAAGTTTATCTGAAATTCACATAGCTGAAGTGCCGGAAAAATCATCAGAACCCATAACTGAAAAACCAGTTGAACCTGAGATTTATAAAGAAACTTCTGAAAAAGATAAATTAAAAATTTATAACTCTATTACAAAATTATATTTTGCAAGTAATTCAAAAGAAGCATACGAAAGGTTTCAAGAATTTGTTTTAGAATATCCTGAGTATAAATATTCTTATAATGCTAATTATCTTATGGGGGAATGTCTTTACACGATGGGAAAAATTTCAGAAGCGAAAGATATCTTTGAAAATATTCTCAAACAAAATGGAGCTAAAACACCTGATGCTCTTATTATGCTTGGGAACTCCTGCCAAAAACTAAATGACATTAATACTGCAATTTACTATTGGAATAAATTAGTAACCGATTATCCAAATAATAAATTAGCAAAAATAGCTCAAAATAAAATCAATACCTTTTCTAAAACTAAGGATACTAATAAAGAAAAAACGGAAAGGGCGCCTGAAGCGGCTATAAACAAAATTATAGAAAAATCAGCATCTAAAACACCACAAAATGAATATGTTTCTTATAAAAAAAATAATGAAAAAAATGTATTTGAATTGCAATTAATATCAAGAAAAAACCTTTCAAAAGTTGAAGAAGCAAAGAACAAAATAGAACAACATGGATATAAAACAAAAGTTTCTTCGGTTAAAAAAGATGGGGAAATTTTCTATCGCTTACGGCTGGATAGTACATATACAAAATCTGAAGCTGTTGCAATAGGAAAAAAAATAAAAGAACAATTTCCTTTTATTAACAGTTATTGGATAGAGAAATTAGAATATAATGAAAATATTCCAGAGATTTATCAGAGTATTACAAAAACATATTTTTCTGGAAATATTGAAAAAGCATATAAAGAGTTAAATAAGTTTATTGAAAATTATCCAACCCATCCTCTCGCTTATAATGCCAGTTATCTTATTGGAGAATGCTTGTACAGATTGGATAAAATTAGCCGGGCAAAATCTATATTTGAAAATGTAATTAAACTAAAGGGGACTAAAACATCCTATGCTCTTATGATGCTTGGAAACTCCTACCAAAAACTAAATGACATTAATACTGCAATTTATTATTGGAATAAATTAGTAACCGATTATCCAAATAATAAATTATCAAAAATCGCTCAATATAAAATAAATGTTTTCGGAAAATAGATAATATGCCACATACAGTTAGAAATACAATTGTTTTAGTTGTTTTATTGTTAATTGTAATAATTGGCATTATATTAGCTAATGCAAATTATGTTAAAAGATTAGAAAAATTAAAAAAATCAAACAAAGAAAACTCAGAGATGCAGGAAAGACTCAGAAAGGAAAATCCAGATTTGGAAAATGAAGAAAAAGTTATGGAATCTCTTGATGATATGAAAAAACAAGTTCTTGAAAATAGTAAACTTATACTCAAAGAAGACACTCCAACTCTTACATACCAATATTTAGTTGATATTGCGGATAATTTCTGCCCTGATGTAAGTTTTAATTTCCAGATTTCAAAATCTGGAAAGGTTAAAGAATTTTCTTTTAATACATACACGATTTCTGGTGATGCCAACATAAAATCTCTTTATTTTTTTGTATTTCAAATTGAGTATCAATCCCCTCTTTATACAATTGAATCTATTAAAATTGCTGAACAATCTGTAGCTAAAGCTGATACAGTAAGCTTTACAATTACCCTGAATGCATATTATAATGAGGATGGGACTGAACTACAAAACATACTATTTAGAAATTTTAGGTTTACAAATCTTAGATATAATCCATTTTATTCCAGAATCCATACCCCTATATCTGATGAATATGAGCTTAAATTTCTAAATATATATACATCAACGATAATTGGATTATCTCCGTATAAAGCTTTTTTGCGTGATGATAAAGGAAGGATTCATACCTTAAGGACCGGTGAAAAGGTGGCTTATGGATATTTAGATCACATTAATTGGTATAAACAGGCAGCAGTTTTTACGATAAATAGAATTGGTATTCCTGAAGAGAAAATAATATATATGAATGAGGATAAATTATGAAAAAGACACTGATAATTTTGATCATATTTTTTGTGTATTTTAACTTATTCGCTCAACTCCAGACAGGTAAAAATTATAGTGAAAAAGAATTAATAACTATCTCTCAAACTCTACCTATTCCAGATGCTTTGAAAACTCTTGAAGTTATGTCTCAACAGTTTGAAGGTAAAAAAATCATTAATATGAGTAGCGTAACAAAACCAATTGGAATTCCAATTAAAAAATTATATTGGAAGGAAGCCCTCAATATTATTATTAGTTATCATAATCTCGTACTTGAGGAACTACCAGGTGCATACTTAATTAAAGATTTAATTGTAGAGAAAGAAGTTCCTAAAGAAGAAAAACCAGAAATTTCAATTGATACCAAACAGGTAAAAATCAGTGCAATACTATTTAAAGCTGATAGATCATTCCTAAACAGTATTGGCATTGACTGGTCAACACTATTCAACAATAAAGTAGTTGCTTCAATTGATTTCAAAGGTGGAAGTATGGTTGGTTCTGAACTATTGCAGGCTACAGGTTCTACAAGACTTGAATCAGGTAATATAACTGTTGATATTAATACCCTTTTACGAATAATTGAAAGTAATCAAAAGGGAACAGTTATCGCAAGACCATCTCTTTGTGTTTTATCTGAAAAAACTGGAAAGATTCAAGTTGGTGATGATTTCTCTGTCAAACAAGTAGATGAAGCCGGAAATATCACCGATAAATTCTTTAGCACCGGTGTTATTATGGATGTTACACCAACCGTTATAGAAGAGGATGGAAAAGAGGCTATTCATCTGCATACTAGCGTTGAAAAGAGCTCAGCAGTTCCCGGGGAAATTAGCACGATTATCCATACAAGTCAATCAGCAACCGATGTTTTATTATTTGATGGCGAGGAAACCGTGATGGGTGGCCTATATGATACAGAGGTTACAATAGTTCGTACTGGAATTCCACTTCTAAAAGATTTACCATGGTGGGTCTTTGGAATACGTTATCTTACAGGATATAATAAGAAAGAGAAAAATATTCGCGAAATGATTATCATATTAAAGGCTGAAATCGCAAAACCTCTTGATAAGAGAAAAAAAGAATTTATCTCTACTAAAGAAAAGATAGAAAAATTTAGAAAAGCTTCAACTAATATTGATACACTATTTATTGAGAATAAAAAAGGAAAAAATGAAAATAAAAAATAAAAAATATATTTTATTTCTCTTCTCTGTAATTATTGTTGTTCTTTATATTATGAGTTGTGGAAAATTGACTTCTCCAAGTAAAGAAGCTCCCACTAACTTAAAAATTGAAAAAATTGTAGATGGCAGAATAAAACTAACCTGGAATTACTTTAACACAAATGACACTATTCAATTTGTTGTTGCCAGAAGAGCTGGTGAAGGTAACTGGAACGAGAATTATGAAGTCATTTCTGATGAATCTTGTTTATTTGAAGATAATATCCCAACTAATGATAGTTTAGTTTATGCGTATAAAGTAAAAGCTGAGAATATAACAAAGGCTACCTCCTCATATTTCTCAGAAGTTATTGCTTACTTTTCTGATAATACAACACCAACAAATATTGTTATTGAGCAAATAACTCAAGATACAATTAAAATAATCTGGAATGATAGGTGCGCAGGCGAAGATGGATATCTCGTTGATAAAAAGATTGGTAACGGTTTATGGAATAATAACTACAAAAAGCTTACAGCAAATGTAAACAATTTTCTTGATACTACAACACTTTTTGATACAATATATTACAGAGTATCTGCCTTTGTTGGAGAATCAAAATCAGTTTCAGTTGAAAATTCAATAACCCCTACTTTTCCAAGCCCATCAAATTTAACATACAGCATACTCGCAATAACCAAAATTAAACTTAATTGGACTGACAATTCAGATGGAGAGGAAGGTTTTAAAATAGATAAAAAATTAAATGATGGGAACTGGCAATCCTCTTATGGAACGACTGCAGAAAATGCTACGCAATGGACAGATAATAATGCTGATATTAATCAAAATATAAAATATAGAGTCTATGCTTATGGACAGAACCACTATTCCAGCTTTATTGAAACCGATGAGATTGATGATATCTTTCCGGCACCATCAAATGTTACATTACAGAAACCAGATCCAAGTAAAATCAAAATTATGTGGGATGATAATAGCCAGGGTGAACAAGGATTTTATATTGATAAAAAAATTGGAGAATTGGATTGGGTAACAGAATATGCAACTATTGATAGTAATATAACAAATTGGATTGATGATATTCCACAACCCTGCGGTACTTTTTACTATCGGGTTAGAGCCTTTTATAATGGATTTTATTCAGATTATAGTAATGAAGAACATACAAATATTAGATTAAAGCTGGTTGATTCTTTAAATACTTTGTGTAAGGCTAATGAAGTATTTGTATCAAACTCCGGCTGGTATGCTTTTGTAGCTGATGGATATAACGGACTTGTTATTATTGACTGTATAAATCCAACTTTACCCAATGAAATCACCACAATGGATCTTCCCGACCGTACATTGTCAGTTTTTGTTCAGGACAATTTAGCTTATGTAACAAATCACAATGGTGGTTTTAATTTTGTTGATATTAGTATTATTAATTCTCCTGAAATAATTGGAAGTTGCTTTACTGAAGGTATGCCAAACGATGTATTTGTTTATGGAGATTATGCATATGTGGCGGATGGAGCTGAAGGTCTTACAATAATTATTACATCTGGAGATCCTCATTTTAGTGCAAACATCTCAACCAATGGTGATGCCAGAAGGGTGTTTGTTAAAAACAGTTGTGATTATGCATTCGTTGCCAATGGTCTAAACGGAGGACTTGCTATTATTGACATTTCTGACCCATCAACTCCTATATCTGTATCTAACTTACCAATTAATGGTCTCTCACAAGATGTCTATGTACTTGAAAACTATGCATACTTAGCAAATGGCGAGTATGGATTAGAAATTATTGATATTTCTGATGTAAACTCTCCGACTCCTGTTGCCAATTGTCCAACCAATGGTTTTGCCTATAGCGTTTATGCTCAAGATAATTATGTATACTTAGCAGATAAAGATAGGGGTTTGATTGTAATAGATGTTTCAAACCCTTTATCTCCTTATGTCTTAGGGAATTTTGAAATGTCAACAGAACCCGTATCCATTTATAAGTTTGGGAGTTATGTATACTTAGCAGATAATGAAGGATTAAAAATTATTCAGGTCGCACCATAATAAAATATGTGAAAACTATGAAAAAATTAAATAAGGAGGAACCATGAAAAAGATAGTTATTATCTTATTTGGTGTATTACTTACAGCCTCAATTACAACCGCTGACACAAATATTCCCGGTGGCAATGTCAGCGGAATTTGGACCTTTGCAGGTAGTCCGTATATTATTGATGGTGAAATCCAAATCCAAGCAGGAGATACATTGATAATAGAACCTGGTGTAGAAATTCAATTTTCAGGACATTATAAGTTTAATGTGTATGGTAGATTGTTAGTAGAAGGTAATGCTGATAGTCTTATTACTTTTACTGCACAGGATACTTCTACTGGCTGGCATGGACTTAGATTCTATGATACCAATATAAACGGGCAGGAAGCTTCAAGCTTAGTTTATTGCACATTAGAATACGGTAGGGCAACTGGAGCTGAGAGTTCGGGCGGTGCTGTTTATCTTGAAAATTCTGATGAAAATTTTCAAGATGTAACTATTCATAACAACTATGCTGCTGGATATGGTGGTGGAACGTATTTCTTGAATTCAAATCCTAATTTAACCAATGTTAGTATACTTGACAATTCAGCTTATTATGATGGTGGTGGTGTGTTCTGTTTCTCCTCCAGTCCATCTTTAATTAAAGTTACAATAAGTGGAAATACTACTGAGTGGAATGGTGGTGGTATTGCATGCTTTAATAATTCAAATCCAGAGTTAGTAAATGTTACAATTTCTCAAAATATCTCCTATCAGAATGGTTGTGGAATTGCTTGTTTATATAATTCAAGTGTGGATTTATTAAATTCAATTGTGTGGAATAATGATAATCATGAAATCTTTGTAGCTTCCACAGGTGAAATAACAGTTGAATATTCGGATGTCCTTGGCGACTCTGCTGGAATTGAAATCTCTGGTGATGCAATTGTGAACTGGCTTGAAGGGAACATTGATGAAGACCCACTTTTTGTAAATCCATTTAATCATGATTATAATTTACAGGCAGCTTCTCCCTGCATTGATGCGGGTGACCCAGATCCTTTTTACAATGACCCTGACGGAACCAGAAATGATATGGGAGCGTATTGCTTTCACCAATCTGGGATTCGGGGAACAGTTACTATTACTCAAGGATCTGGCAATGTTGAAGATGTTGTTATAGAAGTTACTGGTGACACAATAACATCAGTAAGTCCATCCGAAAATGGAACTTATACTGTTACTGTATCGGCTGGGACTTATAATGTAACAGCCACTTTGGAAGAATATTTCCCTTATCCAGTAAGTTATGATAGTCTAGTAGTTGGAGAAGGAGAATTGGTTTCAGGTATTGACTTTGATATGAGTCCAATTTTACCAGGCTCAATTGAAGGTAAAGTTGACATTGCAGGTTTAGGAGATGTAGAAGATGTTGAAATTACTGCAGGCGAAGAAATGACCAATCCTTATCCGGTATATGATCCTTGGGGGGTCTTACTTTATTACTATTATATTTTAGAAATAGCTCCTGGTATCTATGATGTTACTGCCTCTCTGACAGGTTATCAAGATTCTACTGTAACAGATGTAATTGTTCAATCAATGCAACAAACATTAGACATAAATTTTGTGCTTCAGCCTATCACTTATGAAGGCTATATCTCTGGAACCGTTACTCTTAAAAATGGGACTGGCAATGTAGAGGATGTAGAAGTTAGTGTTCCTGGTTTTGACCCAGTTCATCCTGATGCAAATGGTGATTATTTATTAACAGTTGTAAATGGGACTTATGATGTTACCGCTTCTTTAGAGGGATATACTTCCATCACAATTCGCGATGTAGTTGTCATACCTGATCAAACTATTACAGGTATTAATATGACACTCATAAATTGGGAGATTATTCCAGGAACTCAGTATAATATGACTGTATTTACAACAGTCACATTAGATGGTAAATTTGTTTGTGGTGATAGTAGTAATCAAGTAGCAGCATTTGGACCTGGTGGAGAAAATGACTGTCGGGGAATAGCTATATGGCAAGAAGGGAATCATTCATTATGGAGTAATTATTGGGATTTATCTGGATACTGGCATTTTACAATAGTAAGTAACAATAATTCTGGAGAAACAATACGATTCAAATTATATGAAACTCAAACTGATAGTATTTATGACTATTGTTATGAATCAATTATCTTCGTAGATGATCCTGATACTTGTAGTGCTACTGCAATTGATTTAAATGCTCCGTCACCAATAAGAGACCAGCAATTTAATCTTATTGAAGAATGGAACTGGATATCTTTCAATCTCCATCCGGAGAATCCTTCAATTGACTCGGTATTTGCTTCTTTAACTCCAAATGATATTTATCAGGTGAAGAATCAAACTCAGGCTTCAACATATTTTCCTGGCGGATGGGTTGGAGACCTTAACTATATTACAGACGGAGAAGGATATTTAGTAAATATGATCAATAGTTATGACGGCTTTACTTTGAGCGGAGAAGCAATTAATCCAATAATACATCCAATAGATTTAGTTCCAAATTGGAATTGGGTTGGATATTATCCTTATGTCTCACTTACTTTACCTGAAGCATTAGCTTCAATAAGTGCAACTGTGGTAAAGACACAAGACAAATCTGCTGTGTATGATGGTGGTTGGCTTGGAGACTTAACGCAAATGGAACCTGGGGTAGGGTATAAAATATGTATGACCGCTGAGGGTGTACTAACATATCCTGGAACCAGTTGTTATAGAACTCTGCCTTTGAATGGACAAGATAAGGAATATAACGCCGCAGGCTGGGAAGTAGTGTCAGGAACTCAAGCTAATATGATAGCTATGGTAAAGATTATACTTAATGAAGAAGTTATTAATAATTCAGAAGACTATGTTATTGGAGTCTTTGATAATGAAGATAATTGCCGTTCTATTGGAAAAAAAGTGTATGATTTTTGGTATTTTACTATAGTCGGAAATGTAGATGGAGCAGAATTACACTTTAAAGTATACAATTTACAAACTGAAAAAATATTTGAAAGCAATGAGAAAATAATCTTCCAAAATGATGCTATTATTGGCTCTCCTGAAAAAGCTATTATTGTAACTTGTAATGGTTCAAACAGTGATATTCCAGAAGAGTATAATTTGTATAATTCCCATCCCAATCCTTTCTATAACTCAACTTCTATAAAGTATCAAATTCCAAAAAGAACTAAAGTTAATATCTCAATATATAATATTCTTGGTCAAAAAGTAAAAACTTTAGTTAATTTAACAAAAGACCCGGATACATATCTTGTAAAATGGAATGGAAAAGATGCTAAAAATAACTCATTGCCAAGCGGAATATATTTCTATAAACTAACTACTGATAAATATACTGAAATTCAGAAATTAGTAAAACTTAAATAATTACAATTATCTAATAAAAGGAAAGGTGGTTTTTGATAAGCTGCCTTTCCTTATATTCAAATTATTATATGTGAATTGATAAATTAATTTCACATAGAGCCTAAAGGAAGAATTAATGAAAATAAAAATATTTATTCTTACCTTACTATTAATATTTGTAAATCAATTTTTATATGCAGATCCACCAAACTGGGAACATATATATGGAACTCAATATTCAATGGTATTAATGGCAGAAGTTACATTTGATGGAGAGGTATTTGAAGGAACAGGGAATAATATGGCTGGTGCTTTTTGTTTCACTGATAGTTTAGAATGCCGAAGTGTAGCTACATGGCAAGAACCCAATCCTCCACATTGGGAAGGATACTGGCATTTTGTTATTGTTGCAAATGAAAACGGCGAAGAAATAAGTTTTAAAATATACGACGATTCAACTGATGTAATTTACAATTGTAACCAAACAATCTTTTTTGAAGATAATACAACAATTGGTAATCCAGGTGAACCTTTTATGTTAACCTCACCCCTATCTGTAGATGCTCCGAATCACATTCTAACTTTTCATCTTAATCAAAATATACCTAACCCCTTTAATGCAACAACATATATCAGTTTCTCACTACCAAAGTCATGTAATGTTAAAATACAAATTTACAATGTGAAAGGTCAATTAGTTACAACTCTAATTGATGAATATAAACCTGCTGGATATCATTCGGCTGACTGGAATGTTAAAGATATGAGTTCTGGAATTTATTTCTACAAATTACATACCGATACATTTATTTCTATCAAAAAGTGCATTATTTTGAAATAATGTAAAAGGTAGAAAAAATGAGACAAGACCTTCAAGCCACTAACTGATGGGTGAAGGTCTATTTTTTACAATAAAGTTTGACAAAAAATTTCTACAATATCTATTTCTATTTTAGGAGATATACAAAATGATTGACAAAGGTAAGACAAAAAAAGAACTTGTAGATGAACTGGCAAAACTGCGTAGGCGAATTGCGGAATTGGAAAAATTAGAAAATCATCGCAAGAAAGCAGAGATGGAAAACGAGGAACGCCGCCTTTATCTGCAAGCAGTGCTGACTGATGCTCCTGATGCCATAATTACTATGGATGCCCATCATAAAATAATTATGTGTAATCAGGTAGCTGAGAAACTTTTCGGATATTCAAAAAAAGAGATGATAGATAAGGATATTGATGACCTGATTGCAGGTGCTGATAAATTTGAGGAAGCAAAACTTTATAGTAAACAGGTATTAGCTGGAGAAAATATACCAACTGTAGAGACCGTCCGATATCGGAAGGATGGTACCCCTGTGGATGTAGTGATGGCTGGTTCACCAATATTAATAGGAAATGAATTAGTCGGAGCAGTGGCAGTTTATACTGATATTACCAAGCGAAAGCAAATGGAAGTAGAAATTAAAAAATATTCACTGGAACTTGAACACAAGATAGAAGAGTTGAGGAAAGTTAATGATGAGTTATCTCAATACACTTATGCTGTTTCACACGACCTTCGTGCTCCTCTACGCGCACTAAACAACTATTGCCGATTCCTTCAAGAGGATTGTAGTGATAGTTTAGATGATACTGGACAGGAATATATCCAAGGTATTGCAGAGAATGTATGGCATATGGAGGAACTGGTAACAGACCTTCTGGAATACTCAATAATAGGAAGAACCAAGCCAAAGATAACCAATGTAAATGTTGGCAAGCTCCTGTCTCGGCTTGTCTCCCAGTTGCACCCAGATGAAAATGTTGAGATAACTCTTCCAAAAGAAGATATTATAATTCAAGCCAACGAAATCCAGATGGAACAAATATTTTCCAACCTCCTTTCAAATGCACTTAAATTTAACAAATCTGATAATCCGCATATTATTGTAGGATATAAGGAAACCAATAACACCTGGGAATTCTCTATTAAAGATAATGGAATTGGCATTTCGTCTAAATATTTTGATAAGATATTTGGTATCTTTCAACGACTGCATACCCAAGAAGAATATGAGGGTACCGGCATTGGACTGGCAATTGTTAAAAAGGCTGTAGAACAACATGGCGGCACCATTTGGGTAGAATCAACGTCAGGTAAAGGTAGTATCTTTACATTTACCTTGCCGAAAATAAAGGCAGAACAATTACACCAAAAAACTGGGTAATGCCAGAGAACAAATATAGGTGGTATAATAAAATGAGTAATATATTGAAAGATTTCCCTGTTCTCCTCGTTGAAGACAATAAGCACGATGTTATTTTTGTTAAGCGTGCCTGGAAACTTCATAAAATTACAAATCCTCTTTCCGTAGTCCCTCATGGTGAGGCGTGTCTCCAATTTCTCCGTAATGAAGAAAAATACTCTGATTCTGAAAAATTTCCAAGACCAGGCATCATACTAATGGATATACGAATGCCCATAATGGATGGTGTTGAATGCCTCGGTATTCTCAAAAAAGATCCACAACTTAAGTCAATTCCAGTGATTATGCTTACAACCTCAAAAGAAGAAAGTGACCGCATCAGAAGCTATCAACTCGGCTGCAATACTTTTATCCAAAAACCCGTGGATTTTGAAAATTTCTCAAACGCCATTCGTGAGATTCAGATATACTGGACAATGTCTGAATTACCATAAAAGATTGATTATAAAAGATAACCAAAAATGAAATGAAAATACATCCCTCTCTACATCGCCGATTATCCTTGCGGACCCGGTGAGAAAAATAATAAAAATATGGAGAAAAAATTATGAAAAAAAAGTTAAAAATCCTTTTGGTTGAAGATATCAAACATGATTACATTGCTATGAATAGAGCATTGGACAAGAGTGAGCTTGACTGCAAAATACTTTGGGTAAAGCAAGGAAAAGATGCAATCCAACATCTTTGCTCCGCATCATTTGATATAGTTCTAATTGATTATAAACTCCCAGATGAGAATGGCCTTGAACTTTTAAAAGAGATAAAGAAGAATAAACTAAATGTCCCTGTTGTTTTTGTAGCAGCTTCAGGGAACGAATCTATCGCTGCAGAGGCAATCAAATTAGGTGCCCAGGATTACATAGTAAAAGACCCTTTGGCGAGATACCTTGAAATAATCCCTGATGTAATAAAAAAAGCTATGACTCAATGGAAAATGGAGCAGGAACAAAAAATATCTGCTGAAAAATTAAAAAGAAACGAAGAACGCTATCGTGCATTTATACAGAGCAGCTCAGAAGGAATATGGTGTTTTGAATCTGCTGAGCCAATTCCTATTGACCTTGATGAAGATAAAATTATAGAACTTATATTCGCTACTGGAACTCTTGTTGAATGCAACAATATGATGGCACAAATGTATGGATTTAAAAAAAGGGAAGATATAATCGGAGCCCGACTTGAGAATCTCCTTGTTCCTGCTGATAAAAGAAATATTGAATACCTAAAAAACTTTATTCACAGTGACTTTCGACTTATTGATGGAGAATCCCATGAACCTGATATTAAAGGAATAATTCATGTGTATCTCAATAATCTAATCGGAATTATTGAAAAAGACTCTCTAATCCGCTGTTGGGGAACACAACGTGATATTACTCCTTTGAAAAACATTGAAAAATCTTTGAAACAAGAACTACGCAACAGAAAAATTCTACAAGATGTAGTCCTAAGTCTTCTTGAAACTGATTTTAAAAAATCTATTTTAACCGCTTTAAAAGCTATTAGAATAGGGCTAAATCTCCCCCGTGTCGTATTTAGAGCAAAAGTTGATTCAAAAAAGATTGGCAAATTTCAGATGAAAGAGAAAACTTCCCGGGTATTGAATCGCTTCTACCTATTACTAAACGAGGAGAAGAGACAATAGCCGCTTATGAAAAAAAGGAAATTTCTGTAGTTAATGATGTTCGTGAAAAATACTGGTACGAAAAATATAAAGAAAAATGGCGAAAAGCAAAATTGATTGCTTATCTTATCATACCTTGTATAAATTCTAATGGTAATGTTAATGGCGTTCTCTACCTTCATGATGATAAAGTACATAATTGGAACCAGGATGATATTAATATTGGCAAAGCAGTAGCAACAGAATTTTCCGCAGTCATTGAGCGCAAGCAAATAGAAGAAGCACTTAAGAAGAAAAATGAAGAATTGGAAGCTTTCAACAAATTAGTTATTGGAAGAGAATTAAGAATGATTGAACTGAAAAAGGAGGTAAATGAACTTCTTGAGAAATTGGGTAAAGAGGCAAAATATAAAATGGTAGAATAAAGACTCGAGTTCAGAGGAGCAAAAGCGAGGCTGGACTTGAGTCGGAAGAGATGCATTGCATTCTGAACTCCATCAAAAAAGATGAAGTCCAGTCTGCTGTGAAGTCAAATATCTAAAATTAGAAAAAGGAGAAAACCATGGATAAGAAAACATTAA
>JAYEOL010000068.1:0-2095 GCA_034722995.1 Candidatus Cloacimonadota bacterium
ATTTTATACTTACAAAATTGGTAATTACGGTACATAAAAATTGTAGTGATTCCACATTTTTTCATCTCTTAAGATTTAATATTGCCATCTTTAAATTATTATGTTATTAAAATACTATCATTCTAAATTAAATAAATCCTATTAATTTTAGATTCCACAAATTTTAGATTATTTTTAAAATGATAAAAATTTTTGTCAATAAAAACCTTGACTAATTATTATTTAATTAAAATTTATTTTCTTAAATATAACATTAGAGAAATTATGAACAGAATAAGAATTCTTGAAGAGAAAATAATCAACCATATAGCTGCGGGGGAAATTGTTGAAAGACCTGCTTCTGTTGTCAAGGAATTAATTGAAAATTCTTTAGACGCAAATGCAACAAGCATTACAATCATGGTTGAAAAAGGTGGGGAAAAATTAGTTAAAGTGATTGATAATGGTAGCGGAATGTTACGAGACGATGTATTACTTTCTCTGGAAAGATATGCAACAAGTAAGGTCTATAAACTTGAAGACATTCAAAACATCTCTACATTAGGTTTTCGCGGTGAAGCCCTGCCAAGCATTGCTGCTGTTTCTGATGTTGAAATTACAAGCCTTTCTCAAAATTGTAAGGATTGCCCAGCAACTAAGATTACTACATCAAATGGAAAGGTTATGAATGTATCCGAAGTGGCAAGTAATCCTGGCACAACTGTGAAAGTTAAAAGTCTATTTAAAAATGTTCCTGCAAGAAAAAAGTTTTTGAAAACTGACCAAACCGAAATGACTCATATAACAAGAGCTGTTCAATATTTAGCCTGCACACATCCTGAAACAGGTTTCCATTTAATCCATAATAATAAAGAGGTTCTAAACTATCCGAAAGTGCCTTTATTAGAAAAACGAATTGCTGATATCTTCGGGAATAAATTCTTTCACGAAAATATTATTCCAATTCAACATGAAAATCCTCTTATTAGTTTACAAGGATTTATCGGCTCATTTCAAGAAGGGATTTCATGGCCAAATTCTCACTTTCTTTTCATTAATAATCGTTATATTAATGATAAAATAATTTATAGTGCCATTAAAAAGGCTTATGAACCATTTAGTAAAAAAAGTCTTATAAAATCTAAATTACCATTATATTTAATTTTCATTAAAATTTCTAATGAACAGATTGATTTTAATGTATCACCAACAAAGACAGAGGTGCGCTTTGCTGACTCCAGGTTTATATTTAGTTTTGTAAGAAATACGATTACTAACTCTTTATTAAATTATGAAAAGCAAAGATATACTGAAATCAAATCTGAAGCTGAAAGTTCCTTATCAATTTCTACGAGTAAGAGAGAACTGCCCATAAGTAAAAAATCACCCCCGGATTTTCAAAAGATTAAACCTAAGGGTTTCTCAACATATAGAGGTGAATTAGATGAAGTATTCCAACCTGATGCATTTCGGAAAGACGAAAGGGATGTTCAATTAGTGAGTTTTTTTGAAGAAAAAATTATCAAAGACAAAAATAAAATTGTAGAGACAGAGATTGTTAACCCCTGGCAAATCGGGAAATCATTTATATTTGTTGAAACAAAAGATGGAGTAATTGCTTTTGACCAACACGCTGCACATGAAAGAATTCTCTATGAAAAAATTCTTAATAGTTTTAAAAAATCTGATAAGACCATATTCGGACAGAAATTATTATTTCCTCTTGTAATTGATTTACCAAAATATCTCCAAAAGACCATTCCAGATTTAATTGAAAAAAATTTAGATACATTTAAAGAGATCGGTTTTAAAATTAAAATTTTTAGTGGTAATTCGCTCATTGTGGAAGAAATCCCAAAAGACTTAAAAAATTGGAATAACGGTGAACTGTTAACAAATATACTGAAACAATTAGAAGAAGAATATCAAGCTAAAATGGATTTCAAAGAAAAGTTGGCTGCATCCTATGCTTGCCATGCAGCGATTAAGTTTGGACAGAAATTAAGCAAGAAAGAGATGTTAGGATTGATAAATCAATTATTTGCAACACAAAATCCCTTTTTCTGTCCACACGGCAGACCAACAATAATTGAAATTTCTTTTGATGAATTGAGGA
>JAYEOL010000068.1:2195-7754 GCA_034722995.1 Candidatus Cloacimonadota bacterium
TTTGGACAGAAATTAAGCAAGAAAGAGATGTTAGGATTGATAAATCAATTATTTGCAACACAAAATCCCTTTTTCTGTCCACACGGCAGACCAACAATAATTGAAATTTCTTTTGATGAATTGAGGAGGAGATTTAAAAGAATTTAATAGTGCCTTTACAATTTTGTAATTAGACGAGAAGATAACAAGATTTTTTTACCTATGATAGAACCAAAAAGCAGACGATGAACTGATAAAACATGTTAGAAATGAGATGAAATATACATCCGCCCTGCCTTCCATCCCGATTTTATCGGGACGGCGGACAGGCAGCTGGCGGAGAGGACAGGGTGTGTCATCAGCCTGTCCGGCGTAGCTTTAGCGTAGATGGGTGTGCTATTTTTCAGATAAAAATGGGATGTTCGTCACGGAATGGTCCGTGACGACTCTGCCATGCTTCGGATGGGTACGCCCCGACGAGTATGCGACAAAAGGAGCCGTCAGGGACCACTCCCTGACGGTGGCAGAAACCTATGAAGAAAAATGTTCAAATACTCTATTCTCCTGTTACCAATCTTATTTTATATGCTCTGCTTCTTATCGCTACTCCTTTTTTACTGATACAAAACTATTTGCAGCAAGCAATCGGAATGGCTTCCGATTTGTCTTTTAATGTTTGGAAGTTAGAAGTCCCATATATTTTGGCAATCGCCATCATTTTTGTTATTGCTATTCTTGTAGTTTTTCGTCATAAGATAACTCGTTTCCGCATTTTCGCATGCATTGTTGTCATTCTAATGATGATTTTAGGCCAGAGTTCTACTGATTATTATTTCCATCATAAATTCTACGAACTGCAACATAACTGGCATTACTTTGCATATGGAATTTTTGCTTATATAATATATAGATTTTTAAAGCAGAAAGAACTGCCATCAGAACGGATTATTCTGTATACTTTTATTACAGCACTTTCCGCCTCAGCATTTGACGAAGTTATACAGATTTTTATTTCCAGCCGTATATTTGATATATGCGATGTTGCCAAGGATGCCTGGGGCACAATAATGGGAATGGTTGTAGTTTTCTTTGTCATTGAGAGTGGGAAAATAACCAGAAATGGTTGGAAACTACAGCAGAGAAAAATCAGGGATTATTTGAAAAATCCTTTTTCACTACTTTTTTTAGAAGCGGTTTTTGCCTATCTTTTTCTATTAATTAGCTCTATACTTTCTAATAAAAAATATCTACCCGTTGCTGTTCTATTACTAATTGGTGCTTTTTTTATCTTATTTTTTATTTTTCATAATTCTCAGAAGAAAATATATCGCACCATATTTATTTCTATTGCAATTATTCTGGTAGCCTTCCAGAGCTTTTTCTTTATCAAATACCATAACGGAAATATTATCAATAATAGCAAAGGATTTATAGTTTACAAAGGGATTCCTATACCGTATTTTGATATTGTGATATATCCAAACGGCACTTTCAGACTGGTGGATAAAAAAATCTATTTTAATAATCCAGATAAATACAATACCATCTATCTTCTTTCAAAAGATATCCTTCTTATCGGAAGCGGCAGTGATGGAAAAGGAGGCAAGGGCTTCCCTGAAGAAAAGGAAGCACAGTTCGTATTCAATCCAAAAACAAAACTTCCTCTTCAAATCATAATTCTAAAGACTCCAAAAGCATGCGAAAAATTTAATGAACTAAAAAAGAAAGGCTATAATGTCCTGTATATTATCCACAATTCCTGATAAGAAACGCAAATTTCAGAGAAGGGTAAAAAAGACATCACAAACTGAAGATAAAGTAATCAGATATTGCATAGTTGCTATTTGGGGATTACTTATTGCTTTTGGAGTTATTTCCTTAATCCATCCAACCTGGCTTCAAAGTATTTCAACTCCCGGTAAAAATATTGAAGCACAAAATTGCAAGGATATGGGAGATTACTGTCTCAAAAATGCAAACTATAGAACGGCTGTATCTGCATATACTCAAGCTCTGAAAATTCAACCCAACATGGATGGAGCACATATAAATCTTGCTATAACTTACTCACAAATGAAATTATATGATAAGGCAATTTTTATCTTTAAAAAACTTCTTAAACAAAACTCGGAATATATCAATGTGATTTATTATAATCTTGGAGAGATTTACGAAAATACTGGTCAAATAGATGAAGCTATAAAATATTACACAAAATCGACAGAAACGGCCCCTTTTGCATTTAATTCATATAGCAAAATTGGAAAGCTTCATATAAAAAGGAAAAAATGGGACCTTGCAATTAAAGCTTTTAATAAGGCATTAGATAACAGATTAAATATAAAAATATGCTATAAAGGTATGTTAAAGAAAGAGATTCGTAAATATTCTAATTATCCTGAAATTACGGAAATAATAAATGGACTACTTTTGAAAGCAGATTCCGAAGAACTCCAGAAGCATTACGATTCCACTATATTCCAAAAGATGCTTGATAAAGATATAGAACTTGCAAAAATTCATCATGACATTGGATGCGCATACTTTATGAAAGATGATTTACAAAATGCAATTTCCCATTTTCGGATGTCTCTAAAAATATGGCCAAACTCGGAAGGAACAAAGAAAAATCTAAAAGCTGCTTTGGAAAAACAAAAAAAAGGCACATAAAAATTTAATTATAAATGTCCCAACCTACAATCCTATAATTTTGCCCTGACTTATTATCTGTAAATCTTACTGAGTTTGCTATATTTTTACTTTTTAAAATTAAAGAAAAAATTTGACATAAAAAATCACATTCAATGGTTAGCATCGTGTCTATGAAAAAGAAAAATATTAGAAACTTCTGTATTATTGCACATATTGACCACGGAAAATCTACATTGGCAGATAGATTTCTTGAAGTAACTCATACAGTGAATAAAATCGCATTTGAACAGGTTCTTGATGATATGGATTTAGAAAGAGAAAGAGGCATAACAATAAAAGCTCATCCTATAAGAATGAAATATTTTTATACGAATAATGAATATACATTAAATTTGATAGATACTCCCGGGCATGTGGATTTTTCCTATGAAGTTTCACGAAGTATAGCTGCATGCGAAGGTGCAATACTCCTTGTTGATGCATCTCAAGGTATTGAAGCTCAGACTTTAAGTAATTTATATATCGCTCTTGACCATAATTTAGAAATAATTCCTGCAATAAACAAAATAGACCTATCTTCTGCAAATGTAGAAAAAGTTAGAAAAGACCTTTCTGACCTTATTGGTGTTTTTGAGGAAGATATTTTCCTTGTTAGTGCAAAAGAAGGGATTGGAATTACTCCTTTATTGGATGCAGTAATAGAGAAAATTCCTCCACCTCCTTCAAAATTCAAAGAAACTCGTGCTCTTATCTTTGACTCTCAGTATAATCAATATAGAGGAGTTGTAATTTACATCCGAGTATTTGATGGTGAATTAATAAAAGGTGACAGAATAAAATTTTTTGCAACAGATAAAATATATGAAGTTGAAGATATTGGTCACTTTGGTTTGAAAATGGAACCATGCGATAAACTTTCTTCAGGCGAAGTAGGCTACATCATTGCAGGTGTAAAAGGAGTCCGTGAAGCAAAGGTTGGAGATACTGTAACACTTGCAGAAAATCCTACTACAAATCCCTTATCTGGTTTTAAAAATCCCAAGCCGATGGTTTTCAGTGGTATATATCCTATGGATGGTGCATATTACAATAATCTTCGTGATGCTCTTGCAAAATTTCAACTTAATGATACCTCATTAGTTTATGAACCAGAAAATTCGTTAATTCTTGGTTTCGGTTTTCGTTGTGGATTCCTCGGACTGTTACATCTTGAAATTTTCAAAGAAAGAATAAACCGTGAGTATGGAATTTCAATTATTTCTACTACTCCAAGTGTGGAATTTATTGTAAAAAAGAAAAATTACCAAGAAATTATTGTAGACAATCCTTCTCTTATGCCCGAGATTGGAGAGATAGAATATATAAAAGAACCAATAATGGATTGTGAAATTCTTGTTCCAACTGAGTATATTGGCAACATTATGAGATTAGCTCAAGAAAGAAGAGGAATACAAAAAAATCTGGAATACTTAGATGAAAAAAGAGTTTCTATTCATTACGAATTTCCGCTTATTGAGGTACTTTTTGATTTTTATGATAAACTAAAATCTGTCAGCAGAGGTTATGCTTCTTTTGATTATGATTATAAAGAACATCGTATTTCTGATGTCCAAAAGGTTGATATTCTTGTTAATGGAGATAAGGTAGATGCAATGTCATTTATCACTCATTCAGACAAAGCATTTGCTTGGGGTAAAAGCATTACGGAAGAACTCAAAAAAATAATACCGAGGCATCTCTTTAAGATTGCAATACAAGCAGCAATTGGAAATAAAATAATTGCAAGAAGTACTATAAATGCTTTACGAAAGGATGTTACGGCTAAATGTTATGGTGGTGATATAACAAGAAAAAGAAAGCTTCTTGAAAAACAAAAAAAGGGTAAGAAGAGAATGAAGGAGGTTGGACAGGTAAGTATTCCACAGGAAGCATTCCTTGCTGTACTTAAGGCGGATAGAAGTTAAATATAACTATAAAACACGAGTTGGGTTATGACTTGAGTCGAGTTTTATTCCAAATTATTTTTCTACAAAACCTTTCTTAATACTATATTTTGTAACTAATGAAGGATCCACAGATAATTTTGTATCAATAATTGTAAAACTAGTCACATCCCACCATGCACCATCATCATCACCATCAGCAGTAAATTCATAAGGTTCAAAATATGTAGTTTCTCCATTAAAAATAATCTCAACTTCAGCAGAAGTGGGATATTCTTCACTATATCCATCATATAGATTTGCTTTAACAATATATACTCCATCAGAAACCTGCGATTGATAGAATATTTCCGGACCATACCCATCTGTAATATCCTGTTCTAAATATCCAAATGGAATAGCATCTTTATCATTCCAGAAACAATGATTATCATCAGGATCCCAAATATGAAGGTCAACATCAGTTTCATCTGTATCCCAGCGAAGTTCAATTCGTAAATCATATGCCTGTTCATCCTTGTATATTGTAAACACATCAGAAACACCTGTGTTGCCGTCATCATTAGTTGCTCTTAGAAAGAATTCATTATAAGTTTCTTCAATAGAAATATACTCATGGAAATTTTGGTAATTATCTACATTTATATTTTGCTCATTTCCATTTAGATTGAGAATTGTATAGCTTCCAGAAAAATTCTGAATATATCCAGATAGGAAGAACTCGTCCTCAGTGATAATCTCTCCGTTTGTTGGTGATGTTATATAAATCTCTGGAGTAGGATATGATGGTGTTTCAAGATTAAAATATACTTCTGTATCATCATCTACATAAATCGTTCTTGATACTTCATTGTAACTAATAAGATAAACTCGTATTGTATATGTTCCTTCTGAAACATAATTAATTGTATATGGTGTTAAATGGTAAATATTCTGCTCATTGAAATAAATATTTGCACCAGGTGGTTCGGACTCTACTGTTATG
>JAYEOL010000069.1:0-20789 GCA_034722995.1 Candidatus Cloacimonadota bacterium
AGGATGTAACAAATATAACTAAGGATAAATGGAAATATATGAGAGTTGATCAAGATTTTTTTGGAAAATATAGATTTAAGAGTATTGAAGAATTAATCACAATCAAGTAAACATAAATAAATTTTATATTACAAATAACATTTTTCTTTGTGACTTTGTGTCTTTGTGGTTAAAATTTAAATGAAACAGGCAGAAATCATTCTTAAAGGAATAGTTCAGGGTGTTGGCTTTCGTCCTTTTGTGAAGCGAACTGCATTGAAATTCGGATTATACGGATTTGTTGAGAATCGCGAGTATGGTGTTAGAATTTTAGCGGTTGGAACTCAAAAGAGAATATTAGAATTCTACAACAATTTATTGAAAAATTCCCCGCCTGTTGCAAAAATAATAGAACATAAAATTACTTTTGAAGATACGGTAACATTTTCTAAAAAATCTTTTAATATTGCATTCAGCAAAAAGAATGGTGAAATTTCTGCCTTAATTCCGCCTGATATTGCAAGTTGTGAGACTTGTTTGCAAGAGATTGATAATCCCAAAGACCGCCATTACAACTATCCTTTTACTAATTGTACAAATTGTGGACCACGATTTTCAATTATAAAATCAATTCCTTATGATAGAAAAAATACAACTATGAAAGATTTTATAATGTGTCCAGAGTGTGAACAGGAATACATAACTATTGAAGATAGACGATTCCATGCCCAACCAACGGCTTGTCCAAAATGTGGTCCCGAATTATCTTTAATTGAAATAAAAAATAATCAAGCAGATGAAATAGCAAAAAGAAATGAAGCATTGTTAAAAACTGTTGAATTGATTAAATTGGGAAAAATTGTTGCAATTAAGGGACTGGGTGGTTATCATATTGCTTGTGATGCACTGAATTCTAAAACAGTTGCTAAATTAAGAAAATTTAAGAATCGTCCTTATAAGCCCTTCGCTCTTATGGCAGATTCAATTGAAACTATTGAAAAATTCTGTTATGTTAATTCAGTTGAAAGAAAAATGCTTACAGGTCAACAAAAACCGATTGTATTGCTACAAAGAAAAAGTAGGCAGAAACCCGATTCGAGTTCTCAGAACCCGAGTCGAGTTTCTGAACAAGTTGCACCCGAAATTTCGCATCTTGGCTTTATGCTTCCGTATACTCCTCTACATCATCTTATATTAAAACATTTCATAGTATTGATAATGACCAGTGGAAATATTACTGATGAGGCTCTAGAAAAAGATGATGATTCAGCATTGAAAAATTTACAACCGATCACAAAATACTTTCTTACTTACAATAGAGAAATATTTAATAGAGTTGATGACTCAATAATAAAATTTGTTGATAAGCAGAAAATATTAATACGGAAAGCAAGAGGATTTATTCCAATTCCGATAAAAATAGATAATTTTCAAAATACTCCGCAGATTTTTTCTGCTGGTGCGGATATGAAGGGAAGTTTTGGACTTCTTAAAAATAATCTGTTCCTTGGCAGTCAGTATCTTGGGGACTTAGGATTCGCTTCTAATCTTGATTTTTATAAAGAAAGCCTGCACTATTATCAGAATGTCTTTGAAATTAAACCTGGAATAGTTGTTGCAGATTCGCATCCAAATTATTTTTCTACGAATTTTGCTGAAAATTATGCGAAAGAAAACAATCTGCCTTTGTTCCATATCCAGCATCATCTTGCACATACCTATAGTGTAATGGCAGAAAACAGTTTAGCAGAAACCATTGGAGTATCATTTGATGGAACTGGATTTGGCGATGATGAAAACATCTGGGGTGGAGAATTTTTTGTTGTAAAAGGTAAGCACCATCAAAGAGTAGCACATCTCAAATATCAGCCAGTTGTTTCTGGGGAAAAGATGTCTAAAGAGCCCTGGCGCATGGCTCTTATCTATCTATACGATTCTTGTCCTGAAGAGATTGATAACTTCATTAGCTCCGAGAAATTTTCACAGAAAGAATTTATCCTCAAAATTTTGAAGAGACAGCAATCAAATTTGTATACTTCCAGTATGGGCAGATTATTCGATGCCGTTGCAAGCCTGCTTTCTGTTTGTCATTATAATAGTTATGAAGGTGAGGCTGCTATGAAGCTGGAATCAATTGCAAAATCAAATGTGAAAAAAAGTTATAATTGGGAATTAGTTACTCAAAACTTTCCCTGGCAGATTGATGTAAGTCAAACGATAAGAGAGATTGTCAGGGACATCAAAAATAATATTAACAAAGGTGAAATTTCAGCAAAATTTCACTTTACAGTTTTGGATATAATTTATCAAACTTGCCAAAAAATTAAGCAAAAATTTGGAATAGATAATATTTCTTTTTCCGGCGGTGTTTTTCAGAATGCAGTTCTGATTGATATGATTTTAAAGCGATTTGCTGATAAAGATTTTCAGTTGTTTTTTAATGAATTAGTTCCACCAAATGATGCAGGTATTGCATTAGGTCAGATGTATGGATATTTGTGGAGTCACGGAGACACAGGGATGATTTTAATGAAAGAACAAGGTTGTCGGACCATTCCATAGGGACTGGTCCTTGATGCCCCAAGCAAGTCAACAGGGCTGTCATGGACCATTCCATGACAGATGTTTCATTTTGTCACGGTATGGACAGTGACAACCAAGTGGTAGTCTTTTCGTCAGGGAATGGTCCCTGACGACCGAGAGAAGATAGAGGAAAAAGTGTGTTTAGCAGTTCCGTATAGGATAATTTCAAAACATGGTATAAAAGCAGTTGCAGATGTTTTTGGCATAAGAAAAGAGATAGATATTCGTATTTTAGATGATGTGAATGTAAATGATTATGTTTTAGTTCACGCTGGCTTTGCTATCCAAAAGTTAGATCAGGAGGCGGCAAAGACAACACTTGATTTATTGAGAGAAATAAGTGAAGAACAAATTTAAAGATAATTCCCAACTAATACAATTACTCCAACAAGTAGACAAACTTCTTACTTTATCACCTTTTGCTGATAGGCAATGTAACTTTATGGAAATATGTGGAACTCATACTGTATCAATATTAAAATATGGTTTTAGAAACTATTTCAAAAAAAGAATAAATTTTTTAAGCGGTCCTGGTTGTCCTGTCTGTGTTACTTCACAAAAAGATATAGACAAAGTAATTTCACTTGCTCAAATGGGAGTAAGAATTGCGACTTTTGGTGATTTGATAAAAGTTCCTGGCAGCAAATCATCTTTGGAAGAGCAAATGGCACTTGGCAAAGAAGTAAATGTAGTTTACAACCCTCTGGACTGTTTAAAGATTGCTGATGAAACGGATGAGGAAGTAGTGTTTATTGCAGTTGGTTTTGAAACAACAATTCCGGTTATTGCCAGTCTAATCTTAGATGCAAAAAAATTGAGAATTGAGAATTTATCGATTTTACCACTAATGAAAACTATTCCAACCGCACTTAACTTTCTGCTAACCAACTTAGAAAATGAAATTGACGGCTTTATTTGTCCGGGACATGTAAGTGTGATAATTGGCGAACGACCTTATAAGATAATTCCAGAAAAATATGGAATTCCTTGTGTGATTGCTGGTTTTGAGCCTGTAGATATAGGTCTGGCTATAGAATCTTTAGTATCGCAAATCCGTAAACACACTCCTATTGTAGATAATAGATACAAACGAGTTGTGAAAGAAAAGGGTAACATTTCTGCACGAAGATTAATTGAAGAAGTGTTTGAAAAAACTGATGTTGAATGGAGAGGATTTGGGGAGGTCCCTGCAAGCGGATTGAAATTAAGGGAAAAATTTAGTAAGTTTGATGCAGAAAAAAAGTTTAATATTAATGTTAAATCCTCTCCTGAACCTGAAGGATGTATATGCGGTGAAGTAATCGCTGGTAAAAAACAACCTGTAGAATGTCCCTTATTTGCAAAAAAATGTACACCTGACACACCAATCGGACCCTGTATGGTCTCGTATGAAGGAGCTTGCTCCGCATTTTATAAATATGGTGAAGAATAGATTAACCACGGACTGACACTAACTTTCACTAACTAAAATTTTTTATAAATAATTCGTGTTTGTTCGTGTCCGTTTGTGTTCGTTCGTGGCTATAACACTTTTAAATAATTATGGATCATATTTTATTATCTCACGGAAGTGGTGGTAAAAACAGCCGGAAATTATTAAAATTCATCTATGATTCTCTTGGCGATATTGTTATAAACCGCGGTGAAGATAGCGGAATAGCAATCCTTCAGACAGATAAATTAGCAATTACTACAGATAGTTATGTTATAGACCCTATATTTTTCCCAGGTGGAGATATTGGCAAACTTTCTGTTTGTGGTACATTAAATGATCTTGCAATGGTGGGAGCGATTCCAAAATATCTAACTTTGTGTTTTATTATAGAAGAGAATTTTCCATTTAATAATTTAAGAAAGATTCTTTATTCAATAAAAGAAGAAGCAGAGAGTGCTGGGATTAAAATTATTGCTGGCGACACCAAAATTGTCAGCAAAGGTAAGTTAGACAAAATATTTATCAATACTACTGGTTATGGCATAATTGAGCATTCACAAGAGATTAACTCTCATAATGCACAACCTGGTGATGCAGTAATCGTAACAGGAGATATTGGTGACCACGGTGCTGCAATTATGGCTGTGCGTAACGATTTTGAGTCAGACCTAACCTCTGATTGTGCTTCTGTTGTTCCTTTAATAAGAAAACTACTTGCTGAAAATATTAACATCCATACATTACGCGACCCAACCAGAGGCGGTTTGGCTTCAATTTTAAATGAGATAGCAATTTCCTCATCTATCGATATAGAATTAGAAAAAGTAAAAATTCCGATAAAAGATTCTGTAAATGGTATATGTGACATTCTCGGAATTGATCCTCTTTATATGGCTTGTGAAGGCAGAGCAGCTATAATTTGTCCAGAGAGTGAAGTTGGTGATATTCTGAACATTCTAAAAGAAACTAATGATGGCAAAAATGCTTGTAAAATTGGAAATATTGTTGATAAATCTAAAGAACCACGTGTTTATTTGAAAACATTTATTGGTGCTCGCAGGATTCTACCATTACTTTCTCGTGAGCAGACCCCACGGATTTGCTAATAATAAGTTTTTAACTACTTAACTATAGGATATAATACAGTTAGCCTATTGAAATAAAAAGGAGGATGCATGAAAATAGGTGCCTGTGGCATTGCTTGTGAAATTTGTTCTCTTTATAAAAAAGGCCTCTGCAAGGGATGTTGTAGTGGCATAGATATAGACATCCCTGAGACAATAGAATGGATGAGGAAGGAGATTGGCGGATGTTCTGTTCTTGAATGTGCATACAAAAATAAAATTGATTATTGTCTCAGATGTGATAACTTCCCTTGTGAATTACATTATGGAAAGGGTCCTTATAAAAAGGAATTTTTGGATGTGCTTAAACCATATTTTGCAAAACTCAAGTAAAGTTTCACCGGATACACAATAATTATTTAACCGCATCTCTTAAAGGTTGACAAAAATTTTAAAGGTATCTTTATTTTATTTGTTATAAATTTCATATCATGCCATCCCCGCGTCCACGGAGTCAGATCCTTCGGATAAAGTTAATCTGTTTTGAGAAAATAATAGAAAAAACACATTAAAAATTAGCATTAAAATGTAAAACTTGGATTTTTAGAGAAAATATTATGGAAAGATTATTAATTGTTTCAAACAGATTGCCCGTTATCATTGAAAAAAGGAAGGGTAATTTGAACTTTCGTCCTAGTATCGGTGGACTGTCTACTGGTTTAGGTTCATTCTATAAATCGTATAATAGCCTATGGATAGGTTGGCCAGGTCTATCTTCTGAAAAAGTAAATATGAAAGAAAGAAAGACTATCAAGACAAAATTAATGAGAGATTTTGCCAGCTATCCTGTATTTCTATCCAAACGAGATATTGAAATGTATTATCGTGGTTTTTGTAATGCGACTATTTGGCCTCTTTTCCACTGCTTTACGCAATATGTTGTTTATGATAAGAATTTGTGGGAAGCTTACAAATCAGCTAACCGACATTTCTGTGATTCAATTCTGAAGATTGCAAAACCAAATGATATTATCTGGATACATGACTATCATTTAATGCTTCTTCCTAAACTTATAAGAGAGAGAATGCCTGATGCAACAATAGGTTTTTTTCTTCATATACCTTTTCCTCCTTTTGAAATATTTCACCTACTTCCATGGCGAAAGGAGATTTTAGAAAGCCTTCTGGGTGCAGACCTGATTGGATTTCATACTTATGATTATGTATATCATTTTCTTGAAAGTATACATCGGATTTTAGGCTATGAACAAAGTTCGGGTCAAATTAAGACTAATAAACGAGTAGTAAAGGTTGATAGCTTTCCTATGGGAATAGATTTTAAACAATATGCCAATTCAATAAACATTTCAGAGGTTAAAAAAAATGTCAACCGAATTTATAAAAAGGCTGGTAAATGTAAAATGATTATATCTATTGACAGACTGGATTACACAAAAGGTATACTTCAGCGTCTGGAAGCATTTGATTCCTTTCTTGAGAAATATCCAAAATATAAAGGGAAAGTAATACTCATACATGCATCAGCTCCCTCACGAACAAAGGTTGAATATTATAAGTTACTAAAAAAAAGAGTAGATGAACTCATTGGTAGAATCAACGGAAAGCATGGAACAATTGAATGGACTCCAGTGTGGTATCTATATCGGTCCTTACCTTTTAATGACATAACAGCTTTATATAATGTTGCCGATGTTGCACTTGTAACTCCTATTAAAGATGGAATGAATTTAATAGCAAAAGAATTTATCGCCACGAAAACTGATGGCAAGGGCGTTTTAATCCTTAGTGAGATGGCTGGAGCTGCAAGAGAGCTGGGAGAGGCAATTATAGTAAATCCGAACAACAAAGAAGAGATAGTTGAATCCATAAAAAGAGCACTGGAAATGCCAAATGAAGAACAAATAGAGAACAATAAAACAATGCAAAAAAGATTGCAGAGATACAATATTGAACGTTGGGCAAAAGATTTTATGGATGGTCTGTCTAATATTATAGAAATCCAGCAGCAACTTCGTGCAAGTAGTCTTATAGATAAAATGAAAAAGAAGTTAATTGCCGATTATGTTAAAAGCAATAGTCGTCTGTTATTATTAGATTATGATGGCACTCTTGTTCCTTTTGCACCAAAACCTCAAAAGGCAAAACCGGATGAGGAACTACTAATAATACTTAAATCACTTTCACTTGATACAAAAAATGAAGTGGTAATCGTGAGTGGACGAGATAAGGAAATATTGAAAAAATGGTTTGGCAAGATAAATGTTGGCTTAATAGCAGAGCATGGTGCCTGGATTAGAGAAAAAGGGAAGGATTGGAAAACTATAGAGCCATTGCAAAACAACTGGAAAGAAAAAATACTTCCAATCCTTGAGTATTATGTTGATAGAACTCCTGGTGCGTTTATTGAGGCGAAAGAGTTTTCCCTTGTATGGCATTATAGAAAAGTTGATAATAAATTAGCTTTGGTAAGGTCAATGGAGCTAAAGGATGATATTTTACATCTTACTGCTAATCTTAACCTCGGGGTTTTGGACGGAAACAAAGTAATTGAAATCAAGAAGGTTGGCATAAACAAAGGTCGTGCAGCATTAAGATGGATTTCTGGGCAGAATACTTTGGAAAAGAAAGATTGGGATTTTATCTTATCAATTGGTGATGATTTGACTGATGAAGATGTTTTTGCTATCCTTCCAGAATCAGCATATTCTATTAAGGTTGGATTGAATCCTTCCCGTGCTCGGTTCAATTTAGATTCTGTTAAAGATGTAAGAGTATTAATTAAAGAATTAGTAAATTAGTAAACTGGTAAATTGGTTAACTAATTTACTAATTCACAAATTGACTAATTGACTGACCTAATGAGGTGATATTATGCGAAAATTAGAAGATTACATTGAAATCGTTGGAGATGAAGTTATAGCGAACATATATAAGAGGGCAAAGAAACTTTATGGAAAGCATACATTAAACATTAATTCTACTTATCAAGGTGGGGGTGTTTCAGAAATGCTTGTCTCACTTGTACCATTGATGAATAACATTGGGCTTGATGCAGGTTGGAGAATACTTCATGGAAGTCCGGACTTTTTCACAATAACTAAAAAATTTCACAATGGGCTTCAAGGTGCTGAAATAAATTTATCAGAGATGAAAAAACGCCTATATACCCAGACGAATGAGAATTTTTCCACTTTTACACATATAGACCACGATTGCGTGATAATTCATGACCCACAGCCTCTCCCTCTTATAAGATTTTATAGAAAGCGACAACCATGGATATGGAGATGCCATATTGACCTTTCTGAACCTCAAAAGGACCTATGGAGTTTTCTTAAAGGTTTTTTGCTTAAGTATGATGTCATTATTGTCTCAAGTGAGAAATATAAAAAACCTGAACTCCCAGTAGAACAAAGGATTATATCTCCAGCAATTGACCCACTCTCTTTGAAAAATAAAAAACTTGATAACGAGGATATTTTAAAACTTATCAAAAAAGCCCATATACCAACTGACAAACCTATCATTACTCAAGTTTCAAGAATGGACCAATGGAAGGACCCGGAAGGCTTGCTGGAAGTATTTAATTATGTAAAAGAAAAAATAGATTGCCGATTAGTTTATTGTTATAACACTGCGCCAGATGACCCAGAAGGTATGATGATATATACGAGGGTGCATCGTAAAGCAAAGAAATTGATAGATAAGGGTGATGTAATATTTGTTATTGGTAACAACAATGTTCTTGTAAATGCTGTGCAGAGATTCTCTACAGTGATTGTTCAAAAATCTATAAGAGAGGGATTCTGCCTTGCAGTCACCGAAGCCCTTTGGAAAAAGAAACCGGTTGTTGCATCCAATGTGGGTGGAATACCATCTCAAATAAAAGATGGAGAAAATGGTTTTTTGCTTGAGCCTACGGATACAAAAGGGTTTGCAGATAGAATTATTAGAATTCTGCAAAACCCAAAGCTTGGTACAGAAATAGGAAAGAAAGGGAAAGAATTTGTTAGAAAAAATTTTCTCATCACAAGACTTTTGTCAGATTATTTGGACCTGTTAAATGATGTGTTGGAATAGATAACGAATACCAGTGCTTGAAGAAGGACACAAACTCTATGTCACAATTGCATCTTTGGGACACACTTCAACACAAATCCCGCATTTGATGCATTTGTCTTCAATAATTTTGTGTGGCTTTTTTATCTCTCCTTCAATTGCATTAACAGGACATTTTTTAGCACAAATAGTACAGCCAATACATTTTTCTTCTATTATCCTTGGTTGAGGGTGTATGCCAATTTTATCTACAATTGCTTTAGTCGGACAAACTGTGGCACAGATACCACAGACTACACATTTATCATAATCTATAACTGCTAAATTATTTTTTATCGTTATAGCATCAACCGGACATTTTTTTGCACATATTCCGCAGCCAATACAGGCAGTTTTATTCCCACATTTGATTTTGGCATCCTTGCCTTTATCCAGAGATTTGCAGAGCACATTCACTTTTTTACTTATAAAAATGAGCCGGATTAAATTTTTTGGGCAGGCCTCAACACAGTTTCCACAACCGGTGCATTTATTTTCATTAACAGTTCTCATATTGTTATCATCAACAGTTATGGCATCAAAGGGACAGGCTCGGACACAATCATTGTATCCTACACATCCATATTCGCAGAGGTTTTGTCCTTCAGAAAGTATTACTGCAGCCTGACAAGTTTTTATTCCTATATTCTCAAATTTCAGGAAGGTGTTATCTATCCCTCCGCTCTGGCATTGAATAACAGCAATTTTTCTTTCTTTTGTACTTGCTTTTATGCCGACAATTTCAGCAATTGTTTTAGCAACTTCATCTCCTCCGGGAGCACAAAGAGTTATTTCAACGCCAGATTTTACAATTGCTTCTGCATAACCAGCACAGCCAGGAAACCCACAAGCACCGCAGTTTGCTCCAGGGAGGACTTCTTCTATTTGTTTAATTTTTGGGTCAGTTTCTACATGGAATTTTTTTGATGCAATAGCAAGTCCTATGCCAAAAATAATTCCCAAACAACCTAAAACAATTATTGCTGTCAGTATCATCTAAAACTCCTTTTTTGCCACAGACCTGCCCGTCGCACCCTGATGAAATCGGGGGCAGGCGGAGACATAGAGGTCCCAGAGTTATCTCTTATTTTTATAACTTTTGAAATATTAACATATTATTAATGCTCAAACAAGATTTGGAATCTTATTTTAATCTAATTTTGTTCTTTTTTAGCCACGAAATCACACGAAAATTACACAAAAAATAGTATTTTTAATTTTGTGTTTTTTGTTCACCCTTCGCAGTCCCGATTATATCCATTCTCCGTAGTATCCATTCTCCGTAGTCCCGATGAAATCGGGACGAAGGATGAACTACGAAGGATGAATCGGGACGGGGAAAAGGCGTGTTTTTGTGACTCATCAAATCTTCAATCCGGAAAATCCTAAAAATGCCAGAGCCATACAGCCTGCAACAATAAATGCAATTGGCATTCCCCTAAGAGATTTTGGCACATTGGCAAATTCTAATCTTTGTCTGATTCCTGCCATAAGAAGTAATACAAGCGTAAAACCAATACCTGCGGAAATACCATTAACTATGGATTCCAAAAAATTATAGCTTTCGTTTATGTTAAGAATTGAAACCCCCAAAACTGCACAGTTTGTAGTAATTAAAGGAAGATAGATACCAAGTGCTTTATATAGAGTCGGGACTGTCTTTTTTATTACCATTTCAACAAACTGCACAAGCACAGCAATACTCAATATAAAAGTTATTGTTCGCAAAAATGTGAGATCAAATCCGAAGATACTTGTTTCAGGATGTAAAAGGAAGTTGTAAATCAACCATGTAATTGTAGATGCCATAGTCATAACAAAAATAACTGCCATTCCCATTCCAAGAGCAGAGTCCAATTTTTTTGAAACCCCAATATACGGACAAAGTCCCAAAAAACGAACAATCACAAAATTATTAATAAAGATTGAACTAATTATAATAACAAATAGTTTTGAAAATTCCATTTATTCTCCTGATTTATGCTTTTTATTCTTTATCAGATTAATCAGTCCCATTAGAAGTGCTATTGTAAAAAATGCACCTGGAGGTAGAATTGCAACAATCATCGGTTTATAGGAAGCTGGCAAAATCTTTATACTATAAATTGTTCCAGAACCTAATAACTCACGGATTACAGCAATAATTAGAATGGCTAATGTAAAACCAATACCCATTCCAATAGCATCTAAAATGGATTTCCCTACATTGTTCTTACTTGCAAAAGCTTCTGCTCGTCCAAGTATTATACAATTTACAACTATAAGGGGAATGAAAATTCCCAAACTTTTATGTAAAGGGGGCACATAAGCATGCATAACCATATCAACCATTGTAACAAAAGATGCAATCACAAGGATATAACATGGAATACGGATCTTTTCTGGAATGAAATTTTTAATTAATGAAATAATAATGTTTGAGCAAAGAAGAACAAATGTTGCTGCAGCTCCCATTCCAATAGCATCATTAACAGATGTACTTACGGCAAGAGTTGGACAAAGCCCCAAAGCCATAACAAAAACTGGATTCTCTTTTATTATCCCCTTTGTGAGTTCGCCAAATGCTTTCATTATGCTCCTTAATTAAGTGATTTCTTATCAAACTTTTGCTTTAATTTGTTAAACTTTTCTCTTATTGAATTAGTAACGGTTCTTGTGGTTATTGTTGCTCCTGTTATAGATACGATATTTCCACCATCTTTATCTACTAAGATTGTTTCTGGATTCTTATTTTTGAATTTTTCTGCAAATTTTGGTTTAGAACAATTAGCACCCAATCCTGGAGTTTCTTGTTGAGAAATAATTTTGATGCCTGTTATCATAAACAAGGTATCTATTCCAACAATTGTTTTTACTGTGCTGCCATAGCCATATTTTGAACATTTAAAAATATATCCAACAAGTTTATTTTTACGAAAACCTTGGTAATATAATATGTTATCATTTTCACAAACAGGTTCAAACGTATCAGCCAAAGGCAAAACCTCTTTTCTTGCATTTTCTTCTTCTATTCTATTATTTTCTGCAATAATAGGGTCGGTTTTATAATAGATTAAAGCTAAAACACTACCTGCAACTACACAAATTACTAACAACACTATTGTTGGTTTTATTATCTCTTTCATTTTTTCCTTTTGAAACTTGAAACTCGAAACTTGATACTAGAAACTGGAAACTGGGAATAGGAGGTCATACCAAATTTCTAATTTCAAGTTTCTATTTTTCAGTTTCAATTTTTCTATACCCAAAGGGTTTTTGAGGTGTTAATCTATCAATCAAAGGCACTGCAATATTCATAATTAAGATGGAATAAGAGACTCCTTCTGGATAGCCACCCCATAGCCTAATCACGACCGTAAGAATTCCGCATCCAATTCCGAAAATTAACCTTCCCTTTTTTGTAACAGGAGAAGTAACCATATCTGTAGCCATAAAGAATGCACCCAAAATTAGTCCACCCGAAAAGATGTGGAATAGAATCGGCCCTGAGAATAAGCCATCAATACCACCTAATATCCAGCTTAAAATTGCAACAGTCCCAATGTAGCTTAACGGAATTCTCCACTCAATATAATGTTTATAGACCAGAAAGGCAGCACCAATAATGAGTGCAGCAGCAGAAACCTCACCAATACATCCACCAATATTTCCCCAGAAAAGATTTTTAATATAATCCAGAGATGATAAACTATGAAAAACTGTTCGGGCAGAATCGCCAGCTATTCCACCTACGATGTCATTTCTAATCTGTTGAGCTAAATTCAAAGGTGTCGCAGAAGTTATTAGGTTCTGAAGATAGTCACTTCCACCAATAATAATATTTGTCTTAAGACCAGAAATTGTAGATACCCCAAGTCTTGCCATTTTAGATGTCCAGCCAGTTGTCATTTGTACAGGCCATGAAGCCATTAAAAATGCTCTGCCAAGGAGAGCTGGATTAACAGGATTATATCCCAAGCCACCAAAAACTTGCTTGCCAATTATGATTGCAAAGGCTGAGCCAATTATTGGAAACCAAAAGGGTGCTTCAGGTGGAAGATTAAAAGCTAAAAGCAACCCAGTAATGACTGCACTTCCATCTGATATTGTAACGGGTTTTTTCATGAATAACTGTGTTAAAGCTTCTACAACTACAGCAGATATAACACCCAATGCAGTTAGCCAAATTGATCTTAAACCAAAGAAAATATATGCAGCAACCAAAGCAGGCATAAGGGCTATTACAACTGACCACATAACCTTTTTAACATCTACATTTTCATGTATATGCGGGGAAGATGAAATCTTTAATAAATTCACCTTTTAACCTCCAATCTATAAAATCCTAAATACGAATATCTATCCCCAATTTAATTGGGGACTAAACAAATTCAAATATCAAATAAATTTCAAGTGACAAAGATTTTTGTTTATTAAAAGAATTCTATTTTTCAGAAAACAGTTTTCCACCAACTGCCCAATTCTCTCTTTCAACTTCATCAATAACAATATAAACTGAATTTTTTGATTTATTTGCTACCTTTTCCAAAGTCTCTGTAAATTGTTTAGAGATTTCAGATTTTTGATACTCTGTTAACTTTCCTAATGTTTTGAGATTAATATACGGCATTTTTTCTCCTACTAACTTATACTTAATTATGGCTCACACAACAATAAAATAAGGATGTTTTTTTGTTTCAATTTTTTTATGAGTTATTGTTCACCCTTCGTCCCGATTCCATCGGGACTACGGAGAACGGGTGTGATTTTGTGGCTCATTTTTTCTTTATTAATTTTCCGACTTCTAATTTACCTAATTTTATCCATTGGATAAGTTGAATATGGGATGGGCAGACGAAAGAGCATGAGCCGCATTCCATACAGTCTAATATGTTTAATTTTTGTGCAAGAGCATAATCTTTGTTTTTTACATTTTCAACAATAAATGCTGGAATCAAATTCATAGGACATGCGTCAACACAGCGGCCGCAATGCAAACAGGGTTGTTCGGCAGTATCTATAATCTCATTCTTGCCAAATAAAACAATTCCTGATGTGGTTTTTGTAATGGGGGTATCCATATTCGGAATTGCAAATCCCATCATTGGACCACCAGAGATAAGTTTTGCAATCTCATCAGTTGTGCCACCACAATATTCTATCATATCAGATATTAAAGAGCCAACAGGTGCTCGTAAATTTTTTGGATTTTTTACAATAGCGCCCGTGACTGTCGTAATTCTTTCTATGCATGGTTTTTTATATCTTATTGCTTCATAAATTGCAAGTGCTGTTCCTACATTTTGGACAACCACGCCAACATCCATCGGAAGTCCACCAGCTGGTACTCTTCGTCTTGTTGTTGCATATATAAGCTGTTTTTCGGCACCTTGAGGATATCGCAAATGCAAAGATACAAAGTGAAGATTTTTTTCATTTTTAAGTTTATCTCTCATTAACTTTATTGCGTCTGTTTTATTTAATTCAATACCGATATATCCTTTTTTGGCATTTAAGATTTTCATTATTATTCTCAAGCCAGATATAATATCTTCAGATTTTTCTAACATCAATCTATGGTCAGCAGTTAAATAAGGTTCGCATTCAACTCCATTTAGAACTACAGTATCAATTGGCTTCTCTTTAGGTGGAGCGAGTTTTACATGGGTGGGAAATCCAGCACCGCCCATTCCACAAATTCCTGCTTCTTTGACACGATTTTTCATCTCATCAGCAGGAATTTCCATATAATTTTTATTATTTTCCAGACCTTCTATACATTCATTCTTACCATCATTTTCAATTTCAATTGCTTTTTGAACGGTGCCAATAGGATGGGGATAATTTCCAATCTTCGTTACCTTGCCAGACACAGAACTGTGCATAGGTATAGAGACGAAGCCTCCAGCTTCGGATATCTTCTGTCCTTTTTTGACCAAATCTCCTACTTTCACAATTGGCTTTGAAGGAGTACCGATATGCTGACTCAGATGAATGATAACCTTATCTTGTGCTGGGAAATCTTCTATTGGTACTTTATTAGAGAAATACTTAAAATCGTGTGGATGAACTCCACCTTTAAAAGTCTTTGCACACATATTTTGTCCTTTATAAATATAAAATAAAAAATAGACAATTATTAGAGAATTTCTAAATCCTAATTCCTAAATTCTAAACAAATTCAAAATTCAAATGTTCAAAACTCCAAACATGATTTTGTGATTAGGATTTTCTCTCAAATATCATCACATTTCATTTTGTATTTTCTGTTTAATTAAAGATTGCTTTAACAAAGTCATTAGCATTAAATTCTCTAATATCTTCAACCTTTTCACCAATGCCAATAGCTTTAACAGGAATATTCAAACTATCCTTTATCCCCAGTGCAACTCCCCCTTTTGCTGTTCCATCTAATTTTGTAAGAATAACGCCTGTAATAGGGATTGATTCCACAAAACTTTTAGCTTGCTGAACTCCGTTTTGACCCGTTGTAGAATCAATTATTAGATAGCTTTCATGAGGAGCATCTGGAATTATCTTTTTTATGGTTCTGACATTTTTTTCTAACTCTCTCATTAGATTAGTTTTAGTATGCAATCGTCCGGCAGTATCAATCATTACTACATCATAATTCTGAGCCATAGCAGAGTGAAGGGCGTTAAATATCACTGAAGATGGGTCAGAACCGTATTTCTGGCTAATCATATTTACACCGATTCTTTTTGCCCAGATTTCAAGCTGTTCAATTGCTGCAGCACGGAATGTATCTGCAGCAACAAGTAGAACTTTTTTGCTTTGTTTTTTAAATTTATTTGCTACTTTTGCAATGGTAGTTGTTTTGCCAACTCCGTTAACACCTACGAAAAGGATAACGATGGGCTTTTTATATGCCAAAAAATTTATTTGTTGAATGTCTTTATATTCGTCGTTTAAAATATTTATTATGATATTTTCTAAATTATTAAAAACATCATCTTTATTTGTAATTTTATTTAAGCGAATTTCGTCTTCAAGGATATTTATTATTTTGTTTGTAACTTTTAAGCCAATATCAGCCTGGATAAGAATATCTTCAATGTTCTCAATCAACTCTTCATCTACTTTGCCACAAATATGGATTGCTTCTGTAATTCTTTTAACAAATGAATTATGAGTTTTTGCTAATTTATATTTTAAACCGCTAACGACTTTCAATTTATCATTCTCCTAAAAATTTACCGTAAATTTGTTAGTAAAAAATATAAATCAAGTTTTTCAAAAGAATTCTTAAGTAAGAAGACCTTCAATGCGCCAGCTGGCGCATTGAAGGTCTTCAAACATGGATAAGTTTTAATGGTGGGTGATACTGGATTTGAACCAGTGACCTCTACGACCTGCCCCGCCCGTTCTCCGTAGCACTGTGAAGGGTGAATTAGATTTTTATAGTGGGTGGTACGGGATTTGAACCTGTGACCCCTGCGATGTGAGCGCAGTACTCTACCGCTGAGCTAACCACCCATATTATCTAATCTGTCTCGGCTTTGCCTCGCCAAGACGGACGGGGTGAATGAACTTAGCGCTCTAACCTGCTGAGCCAATCACCCATATAATTTTGCAAGCTTTAAATCTTTACAAAGTTGGGTCTTGGTTAATTATTTTTCAGTGTGGCTTGTGCGGCTGATAATTTTGCAATTGGCACACGATATGGTGAGCAGCTTACATAATCAAGTCCAACCTGATGGCAGAATTCAATGGAGCTTGGCTCCCCGCCATGTTCTCCACAGATTCCTATGATTAAATTTGGATTGGCCTTTCTTCCTTTTTCAACAGCGATTTTAACCAATTGCCCAATACCTTGTCTGTCAAGAACCTGGAAAGGGTCTTTCTCATAGACACCTAATTCTACATATTCTTTCAGGAATTTTCCTGCATCATCTCTTGAAAATCCGCAACCCATTTGAGTCAAGTCGTTAGTACCAAAGGAGAAAAACTCAGCTTCTTTTGCAATCTTATCTGCCACAAGGCAGGCTCGTGGAATTTCAATCATTGTGCCAATTGTATAGTGAACTTCAACACCACACTCTTTAAAGATTTTGTTAGCGATTTTTCTTGCACTTTGTTCAAGAATAGTAAATTCTTTTATACTTCCAACGAGTGGAATCATAATTTCTGGTTTTACATCAATACCCTTTTTCCTCAAATAGCAAGCGGATTCAATAATTGCTTCAACTTGCATCTTGTAGATATCTGGAAATGTTATTCCTAATCTACATCCACGATGACCAAGCATAGGATTGAATTCATACAATTGATTAATTATTGTTTTTATTTTTTGAACTGATTTATTAAATTTTTGTGAGAGATTTTTAATTTCTTCGTTATCATCTTTTGCAGGAAGGAATTCGTGAAGTGGAGGGTCTAATAACCTGATTGTAACAGGTAAACCTTCCATAGCCTGAAGAATTCCTTTAAAATCTTCAATCTGCATTTTCTTAAGTTCGGATAATGGAAAAGTTCTTTCTTCAGGGTTTTCAGCTAATATCATTCCTCTTACAAAATCAATTCTATCGGCTTCAAAGAACATATGCTCTGTTCGGCAGAGGCCGATTCCAACAGCACCGAATTTTCTTGCCACAGTTGCATCTTTGGGTGCATCTGCATTAGCATGCACTTTTAACTTACTTACATCGTCAGCCCATTTCATAAGAATCTCAAAGTTATCTGAGAGTTCAGGAGAAGTGGTGCCGACTGTACCCTTTATAACCTCTCCTGTGCTTCCATCCAGAGATATGTAGTCTCCTTCATGAATTACCTGACCTTTAGTCATAAACTTCTTCTGTTCAGGGACGATGTTGACATCGCCACATCCAGCTACGCAACATTTTCCCATTCCACGAGCTACGACGGCCGCGTGAGAGGTCATTCCGCCATGAGCCGTCAATATTCCTTGTGCCGCATCCATACCAGCAATGTCTTCTGGGGAAGTTTCAATTCTGACCAGAATGGTTTTCTCATTTCGCACTTTCCAATTAACAGCATCTTCTGCAAAGAAAACTACCTTTCCAACTGCTGCTCCTGGGGATGCTGGCAGACCCTTTGCAAGAAATCTCCCTTCATCAAAAGCTTTCTTTTTCTCATCTGCACTGAAACTAGGATGAAGTAGCTGGTCTAATTGTTCGGGTTGAATTCTCATCAAAGCGGTATTTTTTGAAATCATCCCTTCTTTGACCATATCTACTGCAATTTTGACAGCTGCTTTTGTAGTCCTTTTTCCTGTCCTTGTCTGCAAAAGGTATAATTTTCTATTTTGTATTGTAAACTCAATATCTTGCATATCTTTATAATGCTTTTCTAATTTATCTTGAATTTTATAGAGATTCTGATAAACTTCTGGCATTAATTCTTCTAAGGATGGATATTTTTCTTTTCTAACCTTTTCAGAAATATTATTACTTTTTGCCCAATCTTCCGAGTTTTCTTTTGTAATATGTTGAGGGGTTCTAATCCCTGCCACCACATCTTCGCCTTGTGCATTAACCAGAAATTCTCCGAAGAATTTATCTTCACCTGTAGCCGGGTCTCTGGTAAAAGCAACACCTGTTGCACAGTCTTTTCCCATATTTCCAAAAACCATTACTTGTACATTTACAGCCGTTCCCAGCAGTCCAGTTATTGAATTAATCTCTCTATATTTCCTTGCTCGCTTATTATCCCACGATTTAAAAACAGCTTCCATTGATAACCAAAGCTGTTTTTCGGGATTCTGTGGAAATTCTTTGCCAAGGTAGTTCCGATACAATTTTTTGAACTCATCTACAATATATTTGAAGTCATCACCAGTAAGCTCAATATCAAGTGAGATGTTTTTACTACTTTTCACAATAGAGATAATATCTTCGAATTTTTCAGATTCAATTCCAAAGACCACATTTCCAAACATCTGAATGAGTCTACGGTATGCATCCCAGACGAATCTTGGGTTATTGGTTAATTTTACTAACTTTTCAGCAACTTTGTCATTTAAACCAAGGTTAAGAATGGTATCCATCATTCCGGGCATAGAGACAGCAGCACCGGAACGGACTGAAAGCAAGAGTGGATTAGAAGGGTCGCCAAACTTTTTATTTATTGCGTTTTCTAATTTTGCTAAGTTTTCCTCAACTTCTTTCGTTAGTTTGTTAGGATAGGAATATTTATGTTTATTAAAATAATCGCACACTTCGGTTGATATTGTAAAGCCGGGTGGTACAGGTATTCCGAGATTAACCATTTCTGCTAAATTTGCGCCCTTACCACCTAAAAGATTCTTCATTGTTCGGTCACCATCAGACTTGATGCCGCCAAAAAAGTATACATACTTATTCATATTCTCCTTTCTTATTTAGTGAATTGAAATTGGAATATTAATTTAAGTTTCGCAGTAGTTGAAATTATTGAATAAATCATATTTATTTTTTATCTCATACAAAATTTGAGCAAGTTTAAATTAATTTCTAATTCATAATTTCTAATGACTAATAAAATGCCAAAATTTAAATGTCAAATTCATTTTTTCTGCTTTGATTTAATGATAATTGATGAAAAAATTAAATTTAATTCATTAGCTTCACTCCAATATATTTTTGCTTCTTCTTTTAATTTTGGAACTGCTTTTGCAATCATTCTAAACCAATATTTTGATTCCTTCGATTCTTTTTTGCAAATTCCTATTTTATGCTCAAAATCCTTTTTTGATTCAGCACAATCCGCTTCACAATAATTAGCGCCAACACTTGTTCCTGCTTTGATTAATTGAGAAATTAGAGGTAGAGTTATTGGATTTTGGGGAATTTTTTTAGAAAATTTGATAACTTCTTCACCAAATTTTGCAGTTCTTTCCTCTAAATCGAATTTCTTTTTATTTGCCATCTGTCATTTGAAATTTTATTAGAAATTAGTCCCGACAGGTCGGGAGTAATTAGTTATTCAAGTTTCATGGGAATGGAACTTCCTGAATAAACAATATTTGACTTTTTACTATATCTCATGCGAAACTTTAGTTAAATAATTTACCAGTTCACTATATAGTTTATTTTCCTTAATATAGTTTTCAACATTTTCTGGTAATAGACCTTTAATAGGAAGATTATTTATAACATTATTTCTTATAGTATTTGATGATATATCAATCAAAGGCGTATTTACAAATTTCAGTTTATCATAATATTCAAGATTTGTCCATGATTTTTTTGAATTTACATTCCTAGTCAGGACGATAAATTCTGCATATTTGAAAAGTTCTTTGTATCTATACCATTTTTTGAGTTCTGGAACATTATCTTCTCCAATTAAGAAGAACCTATACGCTTTAGGATACAGTTTTTTTATGGTTTTTAAAGTATTATATGTATATGTCGGTTGATTATCAAATCTTTTCTTTTCAAGTTCAACAACTTTAAAGTGCGTATAACCTTTTAGTGCTAATTTAAGCATTTTCAATCTATGAATATAATCAGCAGAAACTTTTTTAAGAGGTGGGTTACCAGAAGGGATGAAAAGTATTAAATTAAGATTCAATTTTTTTAAGCAAGATTCAGCCACTTTTAAATGACCAAAATGGATGGGGTCAAAAGTTCCCCCTAATATTCCTAGTCTCATTTTTCTTTACCACC
>JAYEOL010000069.1:20889-33481 GCA_034722995.1 Candidatus Cloacimonadota bacterium
TTTTTTGGTGTTTTCAGTGAACTCTGTGGTTAATTTATCAATTTTTGTTAGATAAGTATCTTTCGATTTCTTTAATAAATGGATGTTCTGGATATTTCAAGGTAAATGTTTCTGATATCTTAGTAAGTGAATCCCAATCCTTTCTCTTGCTATAAATTTTAGCAGCAAGAATTAAGGATTTCTTGTCAATCTCTCCATTAGTATTCTCATTGAATAGTTCACTTAAATACATAAGAGCCGCATTATAATATTCCATTTTATAATAAATATAAGCATTTTCGTACTTTTTTTCTAACAATTTATCTTTACATTTGTTTAGGGCATCAAGGGCTTCAGCCTTCTTTCCCGAATCTGGATATTTTGAGAGAAAATATTCAAACTGTTCTATTGATTTGTTCGTTTCTTCCTGATTATAATAAGGGGGAAGAGAAAGTTTAAGCCAGCTCATTCCTATCATAAATTCTGAATTTTCTGAATATCTTGAAAAAGGAAAGAGTCGGAGGAACTCCTCATATTCAAAAATGGCGTCTTCATAAAGTTTTAGATTGTAATAGCAGTTTGCTAATTGATATTGTGCTTTTTTCACAAGAGTATCACCCTTGCTTTCAAATGTTATTTTTTCGTAGATTTCTTGTGCGAGATGATATTTTTTTCTGGAATAAAGTGTATCTGCAGTTTTAATTTGTTGCTCAACATTCATTTCTGAAATAGGGATTTTGTGAGCACAACCTATGAGCACTAACAATAAAATAAAAACAATTCTTTTCATATTAAAATATTATCCTTTAAATATATTCTGATTAATTTCAAAATCCTAATTTCTAATGACAAATAAAATTTTGAAACCTAAATGTCAAATTCATTTTTTCTGCTTTGATTTTATTTGTCATTTGACCATCAGTGCCTGATTTTCCTGTTCTCCGTAGTAGCACGAAGGATGAATCGAAACTGCGTCTCGGAGCTGGCGGATCATTAGAAATTAGATATTTGTAATTAGGTATTCAAGTTTCGCAAGAATGGAAATTACTGAATAAATTATACTTAACTTTTTGTAATATCTCATGCGAAACTTGAGTTATCTATTTTCTAATTGCATTATTTTATCTCTGACAATATTCATTCTTTCGTAATCAGGAAAATGCTTTTGGATTTCTCTCAATTGTATCAACGCTCCTTCATATTCTCCCATATCAGAAAGGCAAAATGCGATTTTTAGTTTGGCATCCACAACCTTTTCTGATTTTGGATAATTAATTACTACTTTATCAAAATGGAATATTGCTGTTTCAAATTGTTCTAAGGAATAGTAACATTCACCTATCCAATATTGAGCATTAGCCGCTAAGGTATTATCAGGGAACTTTTTTATAAATTCAGTAAATTTTGTAATACTTGTTTGAAATTCCTTATCAAGATAAGAATTTCTTGCTTCTTGATATAACTTTTTAAAAGAGACTTCCTTTTGTCCTGAAGATATTGGTTTGCTTTCTGCTTGTAAACCATTAAGAACTTCTTGTTGAGAAGAAACTTTTGAATTGATATTATTCAGTTTGGACTCTAACATAGAAATTTTTGATTGAATGATTTCTATTGCCACTAACTTATCCTCCATACTTTTGATGCTTTGTGAATGTGAATCTTTTATATCTGCGATTAACTTGGTATTATTATTTGCCACTACAGAAAGAGAGTCAATTTTTTGGCTGTTATTTTCTACAATGGTATACAGCTTTTGAAATTGGGTGCCGCGGGAACATTGTGCAAGAATAATTAATGTGAGAGGTAATATAAAGAGTATCTTTTTCATAAAATCTCCTTTTATTTTAGTGTAAAGAATGCTTTATATGCTTTATATGTGGAAAATAAGTCTCCCTTGCTTGCTATTTCAAAAGGCGAGTGCATTCCAATAATTGGTGTTCCGCAATCAATTACATTCGCCCCATATTCAGCCATAAATTTTGCGATAGTGCCGCCACCACCAATATCAACCTTTCCTAGTTCACCAGTTTGCCATACAATTTTATTTTTATTGAGAATATTTCTAATTTTAGCCACAAATTCGGCATTGGCATCATTTGAGCCAGACTTACCGCGTGAGCCGGTAAATTTTGTTAAACAAACCCCATACCCAAGAAGAGCGGCATTTTGTTTTTCATGTTTATCTGAAAATGCTGGATTAATAGCAACATTAACATCAGCAGATAGAATATTTGAATTGAATAACACCTTTCTAAATATCTTACTACTGTCCATACCAGAGTAATCAATAATATCAGAAATGAAATCCCACAGGAAGGAGGATTTTGCTCCTGTATTTCCCTCACTACCTATTTCTTCTTTGTCAGTTAGGAATACAATAGAAGGCGATTCGTTTCCGCTTGATGGCAGATCCAAAATTGCTTTTAAAGACGAATAACTACAAATTCGGTCATCATGACCGTATCCACCAATCATACTGCGGTCTATGCCTACATCTTTAGTTGGAAATGCAGGCACGATTTCTAATTCAGCACTGATAAAATCTTCCTCTGAGATTCCATATTTCTCTTGTAAAATATTTAAACAGTTTAGTTTAATTTTATCTTTCATATCTTTGTCCGGATAGGGAATGGAACCGAATAATAAAATAAGTTTATCAGCATCAATTGCTTCGCCGATTTTTTTCTTATACTGGTCTTTGGAAAGATGTATGAGTAAATCGGCAAAAGTAAACACAGGGTCGTCTTTCTTATCACCAATAGAAATTTCTATTTTTTCACCATTTTCTTTCACAACCACCCCATATATTGCAAGAGGAATTGACATCCACTGATATTTCTTGATACCACCATAATAATGAGTATGCATTAGGGCTAATCCCGTATTTGAGTCTTCATATAAAGGAACTTGTTTGAGGTCAACTCGTGGAGAATCAATATGTGCAACAATAAGATTGAAACCCCTGCTTATGCTTTGTTTACCCAGTTTAGCAATAGCAATATTTTTGCCTCTATTTATTTTATATAGTTTATTTGCGTTTTTAGGGGTTTTATCACCGATTTCAACAAAACCGTTTTTTATCAAGATTCTTTTTGTAACATCAACAACTTTTCTTTCTGTTCTTCCTTCATCAAGAAAATTACAATATCCTTTTGAGAATTCATAAGCTTGTTTTTGTTCAGCTTTTGAGGCTTTCATCCAAAAGCATTTTCTTTTGTAAGCTAATTTTTTTTCTAATCTTTTACCCTTGCTTTCCTTTTCAGTCATCAAATCTCCTTGTTAGTTTATAATCAATTTTTTATATGTAAATCCTTTTGTATCTCAATTCGGGATAAACCCCGTGAGATAATACTCCTTGTCTAAGATAGTAAAATTTAATTAAGTTTACTATCTAACGGGGTAAACCCGAATCTACCCGACTACTTGCTGCTTCTATTTGTTTTCGGTACATGTAGGTTTCATTAAATTTTTGATGCAATCGCTTCTGCCATTTCCAGAGTAGAGGAATTTCCACCCATATCATAAGTTCTAATTTTGCCCTCCCGAATAGTTTCTGCTACAGTGTGTTCAAGTTTATTTGCCAATTGTATTTCTCCTAAATACTCCAGCATCATTTTTATACTTAAAATCATAGCCGTAGGATTTACTTTATACTGTCCAGCATATTTCGGAGCACTTCCATGAGTCGGTTCAAAAAGTGCAAAATCATCACCAATATTACCACTTGAGGCAAAACCCAAACCTCCAACAAGTTGAGCGGATAAATCTGAGATTATATCGCCAAACATATTTGAAGTAACAAGAACTGAATATTTTTGTGGATTTTTTATAAGCCACATTGCCATTGCATCAACATTAACTTCCCATAAAGGAGTATGTGGATATTCTTGTGCTATTTTTCTTGCCTCTCGTATCATTAATCCACTTGTTTCCCTGATTACATTTGGTTTTTCAATAACAGTAACAGATGGGCAATTATGCTCATCAGCGTATTTAAATGCAGCCTTTACAATTTTTTTGCAAGCTTCACGAGAAAATATTCTGCAGGAAAGTGCCAAATCTTTCTGGGGAATTTCACTGAATTTTTTCATTTTCGGATGGGTTTTTATCAAAGCATAGTAAATCTCATCGGGTAAAGGATGATACTCAATACCAGAATAAAGCCCCTCAGTATTTTCTCTAAAGACAATAAGGTTAATATCTTCTCTATAAACTAAAGGATTCCCAGGATAGGCTTTGCAAGGTCTCTGATTGATATAGAGGTCAAAAAGTTGGCGAAGTCGGACGATAGGGCTGGAATACACATATCCTTTGCCCTGCAATTCACGGATAAGTTCATTTTCTGCCTCTTCCTTTGGTTTTGAAGTAATAGCACCAAACAGAGTGCAGTCAACGGTTTTTAGCATCTCTATAGTGCGTTGCGGTAATGGGTTTCCTTCTTTACACCAGAATTTCCAGCCTACATCACCAGGAATATATTCAGCATCTAAATTGATTTTGTCCAAGATAATTTTTCCAGCTTCCATCACATCATTACCCACGCCATCCCCTGGAAGCCATCCGATACGATATTTACTCATTCTTTATCCTCTAATATTTTATATTTTTAATTTTATACCTAATTATTCCTGCCGGGACTTTGACCATTACTTTTTCGTCTACTTTTTTGCCTAATAATGCCCTGGCAATAGGGGAGTTACAGGAAATTTTTCTAATTCCGGTTAGTGATTTATCCCTAACGGCGCTAATACTTTTTTCTTTTCCTGTTTCATCTTCACCCACAATTTTGTATCTAACATTTGTATTTTTGTTTAAGTTAATTAACTCAACTTCAGCACCAAATCTAACTTCATTTTTGTTGATTTTATCTGAATTGATAATCCTAAGAGTAGCAATTTTTTGTTGTAGTTTTGCAATTTCCCTCTCTATAAAGCGCTGTTTTTCCTTTGCGGCATGATACTCTGCATTTTCACTAAGATCTCCAAACTGACGAGCAATAGCAATTTGCTTTGTAATATTCGGTCTTTCATTTTGGATTAAATGATCTAATCTTAATTTTAATTCTTCAAGCCCTTGTTTTGTAATGTATTCTTGTGCCATTATTTTTTCTTAATTTTTGCAATATTTTTATTAGCGATAACCGCTGCTTTTTTTATTCTAACATTACCACTTTTGTTCCACCTCTCAATTAGCTGTCTAATTATTTTTGAATCTTCACCTACAGCAGAAGCTAATATCTCAATGAAATTTGGATTATATGTATATTGGTAGTTGTTATAGATTTCTCTGTATAATTCAGGGTTAACTTTGAGTATTCTTTTCAATATCTTGATGTTGCCAGCACGGATAGATTGATTTCCCGAATTCCAGAAGGATTCACAATTTTCGAAAATATCTTTTGCTTTCTCTTTGTTTATTTTGATGTAATTACTTAAGGATTTGAATATATTTTCAATAATATATTTATTATTATTTACTCTAAGCCATTCAATGAGTTCATCAATATATTTTTCAGGATACTTTTTTAAAAGAGGAAATATTATATTGTCAAATATCTTTCTTAAACTGTTTTCATCTTCAGTTTTTTTAATCAAGTCAATTAACATTTGGTCATATTTTCCTGGATTTTTTAGTGCAACCTTTTGCATAATTATATTAAAGATTTTCTTTCCAACATCCCCCTTATTTTTTTGGATGAATTGAAGAAAATCAATAAATTGGTCTGGTTTTCGGGCAATGTTTTTTGCCAATTTTTTTGCAACAAAGGTAGATACATATTGAGGGATTTCTCCATTAACTCTTTCTGGATATGCATTATATATGATTTCAAAGTCGTAATCCCTATTTGGAATTTTATTATATAAAAAATCTTTACAGTCTTTTTTTAGCCTTTGTTGCCAATCATAAGATATCATATCTCTAAATAAAGGGGATATGGGGATAATTATTTATCTCCTTTATCTCCCTATCTCCTTTCCTTATTTAATAATTCCAATTTTACCTTTTTTAACTTTGTCGTTATACTTTATAAGATAAAAATAAATTCCGGATGCCACTTTTTTTTCTGAAGAGTTGCAAAGATTCCATTCTGCAGTATTGTATCCTTCTGTAAGATTGGAAGTAGTAATTTTTTTCACAGGTTCTCCAGCAAAGTTGTAGATATAGATATTAGCCTTTCCTGAGGTAGGCAGGTTTTGAAAATATAATTTATTTTGATTAGCCGGAACAGGATTCGGAAACACTTCAACCGCATCTAAATCTTCAATAGGAATAGATATCTTAACAATATTTTTTCCTGGCAAGATTATGTTTCCTGACAAATCTTCAATATTACAGACTTTGATAAAGTATGATTTTCCTATTGGTTTTAGCGGTATTGAGAGTTTTATAATGACCTTATTATCGTCATAACTAAGGCTGATAACTTCACATTCTTCTACATCTTCAGGAAAGATTAATTCATAATTACCTGTATTTGTTGCTGAAGATTCTTTTATGCTTTCACTAAATCTAAGTTGAATTTCCTTTTTAGTAAGATATGTGCAATCTTTAATATATGGTCTGGTAACATCTTCTTCATAAATAAATGTAGCTATTGTATCTTGCATAGGTGTATTATAAAGACCTTCAAGGTTTTTGATTTTTATTGTATATGGAGAGTTTTCTTCGCTGAATAAGTTGCTGAAACCTAATAGGATTCTTTTTCCACTTTGATACGAAACAGCAGATTCTGGATATCCAAAGTTTTCAATTTTATAGTTCGCTATATTCAAGCAAGATTCATTCAAAGGTTCTTTAAAATCAAGCTGAATAGAATTGAGAGAAATCATTTTTACTGATTCAAGTATTGGTGGGGCAGATGGGACTGCTAATTTTTTTAACGTCTTATAGCTTTCAATTCCATTTTTTATTGCTGAAGCCTGGTAAAAATAAAAACTATCTGCAAAGACGCTTGTGTCAATAAAGGTATTAATTGTGTCATCAAGAGAAAATGATATTGAATCAAATGATGAAGTGCGATAGATTCTAAATGAATCTATATCTGAAATAGAACGCCAATTTAACCTAATAGAATTTTTATTTATAGGTATTGCTCTAAAATTTTGTGGAATTGGCACATCAATCATATTTTCAGGATAATGATAAAGAACTAAACGAAGGGAATCTTGGTCATCATATTGATTGAAAGCAACAGATTCATTAATATTATCATTATCTAAGTCCAGAGAAACCGGATAATAAGACCGATACGAATTGCCAACCCAGATAGGCTTGAATTCATTGTCTTGTCCGCCGAAGGTGGATCCTTTGGATAATTTATATATGTAGATGTCCGGTGAAGCGGTAATAATAATTTCATTCCCGTTATGCTTATCAGGATCTAAATCTGCGACACAGACTCCATTTTTGGAGCAAACTCCAGAAATCTCGGTGAAATCAACCATTTCATATTGATTATCTCCAGATGATTTAAATACACCAAAATACCAGAGTTGGTTATCAGGATTCATAATATCTTCATGATATCCTCCCACAACAAATTCAGTTGTATCATCGCCATTAAAATCTCCTATACCAGAATAGTAGGCATATGGAACAGGAATAGATAAGGTATCTTTAATTTCAAAATTTAATGAATTCAAACTTTTCGCTTCGTAAATTAGAATATCTCCATCAATATCAGAAAGCAAAATATCCAAGTTGTCATCCTCATCTAAATATCCAAACTGAATATGTGGACTAAGTTGATTTTTTGAATATGTATGCGTGTTGTTCAATAACCAATGATTGCTATATACAAAATTGTTATTCACTCTGGTATAAATTTTATAAGCTGTTTTCTGAGAATCAAGTATTGTATTTATTAATAATTCATCACTACCGTTACCATTTAAATCTTGAAATGCACAACCATATAATCCTCCAATACCTCTTTTTCCAAAGATGAAACTATTTGGAAAAGTATATTCAGAAGTAGCCTCATAAATAAGTATTGAGTCTCCGATATTACCTACTATCTCAAATTTTCCGTTGTCATTACTATCTCCGATGCTCCAGGGCTGAAATTTAACAGGCATAGTATATTTAACAGTCAGGTCATTGTTATTTTCTTCACAAAATTTTACTTCTCCATAAGTGCCTTCTTCTGGGAATTCCATAAATACTAATTCTTTTTTTCCATTATTATTTATATCATAATTATTGGTGCATAAATATCCGGCATTTGGATATTCAGATAATTTTTCAAAGCCACTTGTAGCAATTGAGGAATTATCAATATTTATTGTATCATAGAAAATTTCTGTTGAGTTACTTAATCCAGATTTATTAGTAATTTCTATAAAGAATGAAAGTTGGGTATCAGGTAAATTTTCAGGTAATCTAAGTGATGCAACTTGTGAGAATTTGTTATCAATAATTAAGAAACTATCAACTTCTGAAGAAAAGCAAGTTGCTTTAAATTTTACAGGCTCATCAGTAACTGATAAAATATAATAGTTTTTTTTATCAAAATTATAACGGGTGCTAATTGAGGTTGTATTTTCAATGAATTCCGGAGGTGATTTATCAATATTGATTTTTATTATATCTACAAAGCTATTTCCATTTATATCTTTAACAGACAAGCGGAGATAATAGGTTGAATCTGCGATGCCTTCAGTATTGAAAAATGCCAGCGTATCATCAAAGACAACGGTGTCATAATAATATGGCGTTGGATTATGAGTTATAATATCCAGCCAGTCATTTTCTTCAGGATTTGGTTTGTCTGTAAATGTTACCGAATAGTAAAAGAATTCTGGGCAGTAAGCATTTCCAATAATTGGAAAATTTTGATGAAATCCGTCATTATATTTTGGGGAAGATATTTTTGTTTCTATTTGGTTACTTTTTGTTGAATTAATGAGGAGTTTTTCAATATTTATAATTCCGTAACCAAACTGATTATCATATCCTTTTTCCCCAAGGTCATCACATGAATTTTTGAGCAAATTATAGGTTTCGTCATTCATTAGCAAAGGATTTTGTGATAGAAGAAGTGCCACAGCTCCTGAAACAAAAGGAGCTGACATAGATGTTCCACTTTCCTCTTTATAATCATTATTTAGAGATGTGCTGATTATATTAAGTCCAGGAGAGCATAAATCTATTCCTTCTCCATAACTTGAAAATGAGCATAAAGAAAGGTCTTCATCAACTGCAGTAACAGATATTATATTATTTAATGCAGCTGGATATAGTAATCCAACACCAGCTTCATTTCCAGCAGATGCAATAATTACTACACCTATTTCAAAAGCATATTGACATACATCTCTAATTACAGGCGCCAACTGTGTATCACCCCAACTAATAGATATGATTTGAGCTCCATTATCAGCAGCATAGATTATTGCTGAAGAGACATCATCATCCTCAAGGAAACCTCCGGCAGCTGTGCGAAACCCAGCCCGGATGTTCATTAATTTGCAAAACCAGGTCACACCAGCAATACCCAAATTGTTGTTTGTTTGTGCACTGATAATGCCCGCGCAATGAGTGCCATGTCCAAGGTCGTCCATTGGGTCATTGTCTCTTTCACGGCAATCTCCAAGAGCATCTAACATTTCAGTATCGGTAAAATCCCATCCCTGCCAGTCATCAACAAAGCCGTTATCATCGTCATCTATACCATTCGTTTGCTTATCGTTTCCGTCATAATCCAAGCCAATCTCACCATAATTGAGCCAGATATTGTCAGCCAAATCAGGATGATTATAGTCCACTCCTGAATCAATCAGGCCAATTACAACTTGCTCATTACCTTTTTCAACATCCCAGGCTTTATTTGCTTTAATAGCTTCTAAACTCCACTTTTGATCGTAGTATTTTGGATCATTTGGAGTAATAGACAGCATTTTATTAATATTGTTAGGTTGGACATAGATAATTTCGGATTTGATGGTTACTAAATTTTTAAGTTCTTCAAAATCAAGTTTTTTCTCACACAAAATATGATAGATATAAAACCCCTTATTCTCAAGAACAGGGGTTATTTTTTGGACACTATACATTGAAATAACACTATCAAAAGAAGATATTCCTGTTAATGAGTTTTTCGTTTCAGCTTTTTGTGAAAAACGAACAATTACTTCATTATTTGATATAACTTTGGCTTGCAGTATGATTATGGAGAAAAAACTTAGAATAATTATACAGATTAACTTTTTCATATTATTTTCCTAAAAATCATAAGATACTGAAAAACGGTGTGCATTTCCAAGGCCGCTTTGGAATGGAGTAAAGGAATAATCAAATTTGTAATTGTTAAGTTTAATACCAAGTCCACTGGAAAAGTTTTCTACATCATAACCTATTTTATATCCTAAGCGAGTGTAAATTACTTCTGCAAATGCATACTCTAAACCCAGGTTAAATTTAATATCCTCAGCCTCAAATTTTATTAAATCACACGAAACTGATAATTCTGATTGTTCAGGTAAATTTAATTCGTGATGGACACCAATTTTGTATGTTAATGGAAATTCTATTCTTTCGTTGTCCATTTTAGTAGACAGTCCGATATTTTGTAGAACAAACGCCAAATTCAGACCTTTGATAAACGAGTCGTATATTACTCCTAAATCTGTTCCAAATCCAAGAGAAGATTCAGTATCAATTTTTTCATATATTACTTTCAGATTTGTGCCAAAAGAAAAATAAGGCGATATACGCATAGCATAATTACCTGCAATGACAATATCAATAGGATGATATTCTCCAATGATTGTACCAACATCATCTGTTTTATCTAATTTACCATAATTAAGATAAACCATGCCTAATCCATAACTATGATTACCCTTTTTAATAATAAGAGAGGCATTTTCAATATTAATGTCAAACTCTTTTATGTAACTATTATGAGAGAAGCAAAAATTGGAGTATTGATTTATTTGTACAGCTGCAGGGTTATACCAGAGAATAGTTGCATCACTTGAAGTTGCTGAAGCCGCCTCTCCTTTTCCTGTCATACTTGCACTGTTGCCAACATTTAGAATTAGAAAACCGTTCTCCTGCGAATTAGATTGTGAATAGCATATTGAAAACGATATAAGTAAGAAGAATATCAATAAATTTAATTTTTTCATTAATATATCCTTTTATAACTAATTACAATTACTCAAAAAATCCTCTTATCAATAATAGACAAGAGGACAATAAATATTTATAAGTAGAATTGTTAATAAATTATTTTAGGCTAAGATTTCCTCTTCATTACACTTACAGATTTTGGCAAATTCTCTCTTAGGTGCCCATTTGCCATTACTTTGTCTACTACGAATTAATTTTATAGTTTTTATTTCAGAATGACAGACAGGACAAATTATTTTGGTTTTTCCTTTAGTAGCATGCGATAATTTAGCTGCAAATGTTCTTACTTTTTTCACTCTGAATCTCCTTATTAATATATCACATTCCTGATTTAAATATTTTCAGTGTCAAGTTTTTCTAAATTTATTGATTTATAGAGAATTAGAATTGTAATCTGGTGCCCCAGAGAGGATTCGAACCTCCGACCAACGGTTTAGGAAACCGCTGCTCTATCCTTCTGAGCTACTGGGGCTATATCAGTTGAATCAGTTGAATCAGTTGAATCAGTTGAATCAGTTGAATCAGTTGAATCAGTTGAATCAGTTGAATCAGTTGAATCAGTTGAATCAGTTGAATCAGTTCAACCAGTTCAACCAGTTCAACCAATTATGTCAATTTTATCCGCGGATAAAAAATTTTTCTCTCTGCCATTTATGTTTAGTATTAGATTTCCCTTTTCTGAAATACCCGATACTTTACCAATAAATTTATTTTTAGATAATTTTAATAAAATTTCTTTTCCAGATAAGTAATCATATTTTTTATAATATAAATTGAAAGGGTGTAAATCTTTATTCAAATATTTCGGGAGTTCTTTTTCAAATTTTTTCAAGAATTTTTTCAAGAATTTTCTCAATCTTATCTCCCTGCCTGTTTCAATATGCACGGAAGTTGCAATTTTACTAATTCGTTCTGGCATATTTTTTTGATTCATATTAATGCCTATCCCAACAATTGATGACTTTCTAAAATTGGAACATAGAATTCCAGCTATCTTCTTGTCTTTCCAGAATATGTCATTAGGCCATTTTATCATTAAGGGAGCATCAGGGAGAGAGTGTAATAAAGTTTTATGCAGAATAATGCCTGTGAAAAGCGTTATAGATGGATTGAAATTTTGGTTAGGAAAAATCATTGTGAACCACAATCCACCTTTTTCAGAGACCCATTCCCTATTTAAGCGCCCTATTCCCGATGTTTGAATCTCTGTGACTAATACAGTATCATCTAAGATTTTATTACTACGAATAAGTCTTTTTGCTTCCAAATTTGTGGAGTCTATCTTATTGTAAAATTTTATACGTTTAAGTAGATTAGGTTTCATTTTTTTACCACGGTTTACACTTGTATGTAGTAAACAATGAATCATCACGCATCCATCTTTATATCGTTTTGTCAAACCACAACAGCTGTTCTCTGCTAATATAATATTTGAACTCAGGCTTGGAAGGCTCAAACTTAAACACAGGCTTGGAAG
>JAYEOL010000070.1 GCA_034722995.1 Candidatus Cloacimonadota bacterium
TTTAATAGATATCTCTCAAAATAATATTTTTGATTATAGCCTGGTATTAATAAGTACTATTGATGGCAAGTACTATTGATGGCTTTAAAAAAAATAATAAAAGAAAAATTATGATTTTGAGTAAATGGAAGTTTTCCAGATTGTGATAGTGTGAATTGTTCAATTGAATGTAATAGTATGAAATTTATAAATAATAAAAAAAAGTTTGACATTATAATTACAGATTTTATAAATAACAACAAATTAAAAAAAGAGACCGCCTATATTAATTTGATACTATCAAAGTAATATTTAACTTAAATATTCTATCTTAATTAATAATTCTATATCAGGATTATATTTTATCAATATATAATAAATGAAAGAGAAAATTAGAGTATCATTTGTAGCAACTTATTTTATACTTCTTGCTTTTTTGATAGTAATATTTCTTAAGCAAGTTAGAGCCCAAACCATAACTACACCTAATAATACGAAAGAAGAGGTTGAAATTCAGAATGTTGAAAACTTACAAAAGAATGAAAATGATACTCTTAAAATTAAGCAAGACTCGTTAAATATTGAAGATAGCAGCATTTATGAAGATTCACTACATATAACTTCAATTGATAGTATTATATCTGATACAACTTCCGCAGAATTTATACCTTCAGTCTCCCCGATTTCATCCATTCTCCGTAGTACTACGAAGGATGAATCGGGAAGCCCAGACGGAGAGGAAAATTATACAACCATTATTGATACCTCCTATTCTCACTTTATTCCAAGTTTGTTTAAAAAGAAGTTACTAAATAGATATATAAATTACGATGATAGTAATGCAGTCTTCACTTATTTATATCATAAAGAATTTCCTCCTTATATTATTGATTATCATTTTTTGATAGATAGATTATATTCTTTTTCAGAAGAAATAGATATGGTGGAGAATAATGCCTTGATAAATATTAGATTTGGTAAGGCAGAGATTATTCCACCTTTTTCTGTACCTCTAGAAAAATTTTGGGAGCTAAAGCGTTGGAAGAAATTTCAAGAAAGTTTTTATAATGAGCTTTTACAATCTAAGTTAGGAGGGGAACGAATAAGAGATTTAGAAGGCATAATTCCGGATATTGAATTTCCTAAGATAAAGATGCCAGGGGCAATGCGAAGATTTTTTGGCGATAATATTGGAAGACTCAGAGTAACGGGCTCACAGAAAATTACTATAGGTGGCACAAAAACAACTCATAAGCCCAGGCTTGATAAAGAAAGCACGCGCAGGAGCATTTTACCAGACTTGACAATGAAACAAGACCTGAATTTAGGAATAAACGGGACTATTGGTGATAAAATTAAAGTTGATGTCAAACAGACATCTGAGGAATCTATTTTTAAGAAGAATAAGATAAGTATTAAGTATGAAGGCGATGAAGACGACCCAATAAAATTAATAGAAGGTGGGGATACACGTCTCTCACTTTCTGGTTCACATTTTATTAGCTATTCTGCATCATCAGAAGATTTGTTTGGGTTAAAAGGAAATTTTGAATTTGGTAAACTAAAACTCACAACCATAGTTGGCCAGCAAGAAGGAGAACAAGCTTCTGCAACTGCTACTGGCACCTCAATGGAGGATTTTACTGAATACAGAGATATGGATTTTGCCAGAAATAAATATTTTTTCATTGGAAGCCCTGATACTGATGATCCTAATACAATATTTCATGAGGAAGATGGAAAATTAATTCCAACTGATACTTTAATGCCTAAAGAGGGTTCAGTCCGAGTATTTGTAGATGATAGAGGAACAGATCCAACATATATTCCGGGATATTCCATTGATGACCAGGGACATGAAGTTGAGTATGAATTTCAAGAATACCTCATTTCTCCGGAGAGTGCAGATTTTTTTGTAGATTATTTGAATTCTCCAGATATGATTGAATTTAATAAGTCAATTGGAAATAATTATATAATTGGTTTAATATATGAAGACAGGACTGGTCAGACTTATGGTCATGATTACGGGGACTCTCTTGAAGTAAAATTGATAAAAGAGGATTATACTAATGTGTCACAGGATAGTTTGGCTGCTGGCGGTGCTCTTTGGGATTATCAGTTAAAGAATATCTATTCTCTTGGCGGAAGAAATATTGAGAAACAAGGATTTGAAGTAGATATATACAGGTATCTTCCAGATGGAAAAAAGGAAGAAGGCATCATTACAGATACTACCTATACACCTTTTATTGAAATTCTTAATTTAGATAGAAATCGTGATGGTAGGGTTGATGACATTGATGGAACAGTTGATTTTGAAAAAGGTATAATAATGTTTCCAATGCTTGAGCCATTCAGGTCAGTATGGTTTGCAGAATATGATGCAACACTTGGAAATGATATAATATACGATAAGTTGAGACCTGATCCTGAGGACTATAATCCTTTTTATATCAGTGTAAAAATGAAAAGAACTGCAGGCCAGATTAACCTCGGTCACATAAATATTATTAAGAATAGTGAAAAGGTATATATTGATGGTGATTTAAAAAAAAGTGGGGTTGATTACACAATCGATTATATGAGCGGTACAGTGACATTGTTAGGAGATGCTGCTCTTGACCCCAATGTGCCTGTAAGAGTAAATTTTGAATACGAACCGCTTTTTGCTTTAGATAAGAAAAATATGTTTGGAGTTCGTGCAGAGTATAAATTCAATAAGAATGCTAAACTTGGTGCTACAATTATGTATGAATCAGGGTCAGTTAGGGACGAACGTCCAAAGGTTGGAAATGAGCCGAAAAAAATCCTTGTCGGTGATATTGATGGGAAAATCTCTATGGGTTTGCCTTTTATTACTAATTTAGTTGATAGGATGCCTTTAATCAAGACACAAGAGAAATCTACATTATCGCTCTCTGGTGAAATAGCGATGAACATTCCAAATCCAAATGCAACCGATAAACAGGAAGCATATATAGATGATATGGAAGGAGTTATTGAGGCATATCCATTAGGTACCGGACGTACTGATTGGACATTTGCCAGTTTTCCACTTAGTATTGAGCCAGAGGATTCCACAAGAGGGGATTTGCAGTGGTATAATCCGTATCACAAATTTCAAGCTAAGGATATTTATCAAGATTTAACAGAAACTGAGGGAAAAGAATATGTATCTGTCTTGGAGATGAAGTTACAGTCTGATACAACCTTATTTCCAAATAGTGAGCCTCCAATATGGGGTGGAATTATGAAAGCATTTGGTACTTCTCCTGTAGATTTTTCAAAAAAGGAATTTCTTGAAATTACAATGAAGTCAGATGAAAATTATGGCGATTCCCTGTTTATAGATTTAGGATTTATGAGTGAGGATTACTATCCAATTTTACATCCCAATAGTGAGTTAGATGAAGAAGATGGATGTGTCAATGGTATCAAAGATGGTGAACTGGATATTGGAGAGGATATTGGTCTGGATAGAGTAAAAGGTAATGATCCATCTCCTCCCAAAAACCATTCCCAGGATGGCACTCCAGGAATTGATGATGGTAATGATGACTATAATTATGACCCAGGTTCATATGACTATGATAAAATTAATGGGACAGAAGGGAATAATCATCTTGATACCGAGGATTTGAATAGGAATGCTAGGTTAGACATAAAAAATAATTATTTGCAATATGCTATAGATTTAAGTAGTTTGGATATAAACTCTGAAATAGTAATTTGCGAATCTGAGAATAAAGAATGGAAATTTATTCGTATTCCATTGCAAGATTCAACATACTTTATAAAAAAAGGTAGCGGAGATGTTGACTTTTCTCTGATAAAATATGCACGAATATGGGCGAAGAGTGATTCGTCCGCATCATTAACTATTGATCTTGCCGCTATTAATGTTGTTGGAAACAAATGGAAAGCATCTGCGATACTGGATACTAATCTTGTTGTGGTTGACTCTATGTATTTAGGAACCAATGAGGAATTTGAAATTGCCACAGATAATAATAAGGAAAATCCAGATTATACTCCTCCACCAGGCTCAATTGATAAAAGAGAGGAAAAAAGAACTAAAGAGAAACAAATTGAGCAATCCATCTTTCTTGATTGCAAAAATATTCAACCTAATCGTTATCTTTATGCAAGACAAAATTTTGTAAATGCTATAAATCTTCTTTTGTATAATAAAGTAAAACTTTGGGTTTATGGTCAGACTGAAGATTCCACTAAGTCCAATGAAGAAACTATAATTTTTAGATTAGGGGCTGACACATTGAACTATTATGAATGTAGAAAAAAGATTAAACTGTATGAAGACATTGAAGATAAGATGCTGGAAAAAAGGTGGCAGGATATTAGTATTGATTTTGTTGATTTTTCAGGATTGAAAAAGTCAGGCGTGCCTGATACAACTGCACATTTCAGAATTGTCGGTAATCCCTCTTTAGGTTATATTAAGCAGATTGCTGTAGGACTTATAAGACCAGATACTGGAGATTCTGAATTTAGTGGTAAAATTTATTTTGATGATATTAGGGTAGCCAATCCTTGTGATGAAATGGGCGTTGCTTCTCGTATAAGTTTCAGTACTAAAATAGCAGATATTGCAGATATAAGTGCTAGTTTTAGTAATCAAACACCAAATTTTTATACCTTAGGACAAGAGAGAGGGGGCGGAACTAATAGTTATAAATATACTCTTAGTAATAAGATTAGTCTGAATAAGTTTTTGCCTGGTTCGTGGGGATTTAATATTCCCTTAAGAGTCGATTATTCTTTTTCCGAAAGCAAACCACGTTTTCAACCGAATTCGGATGTTGAACTCACATCAGAGGCAGAAAAAGATTCTTTAAAAACATTGGCTGAAACTAAAACTGCATCTGTAAATTTTAGTAAAAGCAAGAAATCCTCAAACCCATTTGTAAAATATCTAATTGATAATTTAAAACTGTCAGCCAGAGCATCAAATAAAGTATCTTTATCACCAACAAGAAAAGATACATCTAAGGAATATAGTGGTTCGGTAAATTATAATTTGAGTTTTTCAAGGAATAATTCAATAGGTGTTTTTAAAGATTTCAAATTATATTATTTACCTCAGAAGATTAGTCTCAAACTTGATTATAATTATAGTCATTCTGATATTTGGACGAAACAATCTGGAGAGGGTGGTATATTTATAAACGAGAATAAAAATAAAAAGCCAGATGAAAAACTCAAACCGTTCTTTAAAATTGACTATGAAATCTTCTCCGATTTTAAAACAGATTATTCATTGAGGACAACACGAGACTTACAAAAGAGGAATCAGGTAAAAAATCTTAATATTGGTGTTGAGTCTAATAAAAATCAGAAAATTAATGTTGGGTATGCTCCGGGTTATTTAAAATTTATAAGTTTCTCAACAAACTATTCAACAGATTATGGTCAGATTCGCGGTGAGGATGATACGCTATTAATAGAATACGAGGTAAGTAATAACCGTTCTTTTGACGCAGGACTAACATTGAGATTTGATAAATGGGGCAAAGATTTGATGAAAGCTACGAAACTTTTATCATATTCAGAAAAAGAAGGTAATGGAGGAGAAAAGAATGATGAGAAGATTGAAGAAAAGGAAGAGGGAGCTAAGAATGACTTGCTTGATGAAACTGAGATTGAAATCGAAGAAATAGAAAATGAAGGAGAATTGGATTCACTTGAAATTCCCAAAGAAGAGAATAAAAAGGAAGTTAAAAAGATTACACCATTTAAGCGTATTGCTACAATCTCAGGCAAGGTAATTGGATTTGGAATAAAATCATTAGGCTCTACTAAATTAAGTTATTCAAATAAATATAACACAAAATATTATGATGTTCCCGGAGACTCACTTCCAGATTTTAACTATCAAATTGGTATAACGGACCTAAACTATGGAGATTTGAAATCTATCAATCAAACTGATAATATTTCCATATCAACTTCTAATCGTTTTAACATTTTGCCGACTCTTAATGCAGATGTTAAGGTCAATTACAAACAAACTTTCGTAAATAAAAATACAGGTAAAAGTAATTCTAATTCTTTAACTTTTCCAGATGTTACATTAACTTATAGTGGATTGGACAATATAATTCCCTGGGATTTAGTATCAAATTCCTCTGTATCAGGTGGGGTAAATCGTGTTGTAACCAAGACAGGTCCGACATTTCCCTCAGAGACAGATAAGATTACCATAAACTCATCATTTTCATTACCAATAAATATATTAAAAACTTTAAATCCTAAATTGTCGGGCAATTATACTCATACTTATGACAAAAATTCTAACACGAAAATTGAAAATAAAAACGATGAACTAAATCTTTTTGCCGGTATTAAATATTCCTTCCAATCTGAAAAAGGGATTAAAATTCCTTTACTGAAAAGAATTAAGGTGAAAAACAAATTAGATACGAGTTTAGATATTTCGTACAATTCAAATCTAAACCAGAAATATATACCTGCTAATAAAATATGGGATACGCCAGACAATAACAATGCTTTGAAAATTGAGCCGAGAATTTCGTATAGTTTTTCCCGAGATATTAATGGAGGGTTAACTGGAATATACAAATATTATAAGGATAAAAAAAAGGGTGAATCTACTCAAACCACAGAGTTAAATATTTGGGTTGAGTTTAAATTTTAGGAGATTGAAATTTGAAACCGGAAACTGGAAATTTGTCCAGCGAAGACAGATCCGCATCTGGCGGAAAATGGAAAACCAAGAAAAATAATCAAATTTCAAATTTCAAATTTCAAATATCAAATAAAAGACTGATTGCAATCGGAGATATTCACGGGCAATTCAAAATGCTTGAACTTCTTATGAAGAAGATTCAACCAAAAGAGTCTGATAAATTTATATTTCTCGGAGATTATATTGATAGGGGACTTCAAAGTAAAGAAGTTATAGAATTCTTGCTTGAGTTCTCTACCAAGTTTGATTGTATTTTCTTACGAGGCAATCACGAGGATATGTTGCTTGCGTTTCTTCAACTTGATGAAAAAGCAATGTACGGAGAATCTTATCAGTATAATGGAGGAGAATATACTGCGTTTTCTTATGCTGGGGATAATGCGGTATTAGAGGATTTGAAACACACCTTTCCAGAAGAGCATATTAAATTTTTGAAAAGCCTGAAATATTATCATATTGAAGATAACTTTCTTTTTGTGCATGCAGGAATTATGCCTGGAATTCCGATTGAAGAACAAAAGTTAGATGACTTGGTCTGGATTAGAGAACAGTTTATCTATTATCCCACAGGAATTGATAAAGTTATTGTATTTGGTCATACTCCGTTAGATAGAGTATTAATTAGCGATGATAAGATAGGATTAGACACTGGGGCTGGATATTTTAAAACTCTTAGTGCGATTGAACTTAATACAAAAGAAGTCTATTCTGTTAAATGGA
>JAYEOL010000071.1 GCA_034722995.1 Candidatus Cloacimonadota bacterium
TCAAAAAAAGAGATTATACAAAAATTAAATTTAATAAGAAAGATAATTCCTGATGTTGCTTTGCGAACATCTCTTATTGTTGGCTTTCCTGGAGAAACAGGGGGCGAATTTCAGGAATTATTAGACTTTGTAAAAACACAAAGATTTTCAAAATTAGGTTGTTTTGTCTATTCACAAGAAGAAGGAACAGAGGCTGCAAAACTAAAAGAACAAATTCCGGAAAGGATAAAACATAGAAGATTGGATGCTATTATGGAATGTCAGCAAAATATCTCTAAAAAAATACTTGAAAAATTTGTGGGACAAAAATTAAAGGTTATTGTTGACAAAAAAATTGCGGATTCCATTTTTGAATGTCGCACAGAGTTTGATGCTCCTGATATTGATGGTATCGTATATCTGCAAGATGCGGATGTTAATGTTGGTGATATTGTTTGTGTCAAAATACAAGATTCATTGGAGTATGATATGATAGGATTTATCACACCTTTTACTAATAAGAAGGATAAATGATAAATAAAAAAAATAAAAGCATAAGATTCAATATAAAAAAAGTCTTAAATAATATCAAAATAACTCTTACAAATTATTATGGTAATAAATTGAAAGCTATAATTTTATATGGTTCCTTTGCAAGAGATGAAGCAAACTCTGATTCAGATTTAGATATTGCCATTGTATTTAAAGGAAATATAGATAAAATTGCAGAACTAGAGCGTATTCATAACCTTATTTATGATATTGGATGCAATTCTGGCGAATTAATTTCAGTTTATCCAATTACTGAAAAAGAATTAGAAGATTTAGAATGGCCGTTAAATTATAATATAAGTTTACAAGGAATTACAATATGAAAGAAAAGATAGAGAAATTAATTGAGAGAGCAGACAAATCTCTAAATTCTTCAAAATTACTTTTAGAAAATAATGATTTTGATTCTTCTGTTTCCCGTTCATATTATGCTATGTTTTATTCTGCTGAAGCTGTGCTTTTAACCAAAGATCTAAAGTTTTCTTCTCATAAAAGTGTTATATCTCTGTTTGGTCAATATTTTGTCAAAACAGGAATTTTCCCTTCTGCCCTTGGGCAAAAACATAAATATTGTTTATGATGAAAGATTAATTGGAGATTATAGTTTTGAACCAGTAATAGATAAAACTAAAGCCTTAAAAGTTCTCAATAGAGCAAAAGAATTTGTAAAGAAAATTAAAGAATATCTAGAAAGAGAAGGTTTAAAATTATGAAGTCAAAAATGCTGAAACAAAGTAAAAGTCCTGATCAATCGAGAAAAAGAATATTTAGTGGAATACAGCCGAGTGGAAGATTGCATATTGGAAATTATCTTGGAGCAATAAAAAATTGGATTCCTCTTCAAAATGAATATCAATGCGTTTGGGGAATTGTTGACTACCATGCTATAACTGTTCCCTATGAGCCTAAAGAGTTAGAGGAAAGAGTAATTGATTGTGCTGCCAGTTATATTGCAGCAGGACTTGATCCTCAAAAAAGCATCTTAATGCTTCAATCTCAGGTTAAAGAACACACAGAGCTCGCCTGGATATTAAATACAATTACTCCAATTCCCTGGCTGGAAAGAGTCCCAACCTTTAAAGATAAAGCTAAACAATTTACCACAAGCTTAAATATGGGTCTCCTTGATTATCCGGCTCTTATGACAGCTGATATTATTTTATACAAAGCAGATGCGGTGCCAGTGGGTGAAGACCAACTACCACATCTGGAGCTGACAAGAGAGATTGTCCGAAGATTTAACAATACTTTCGGGCAAACTTTCCCGGAACCGAAAGCAATCACCAGTTCAGGTGCTCTTATAAAAGGTTTGGATGGAAATAGTAAGATGGGTAAATCTCTGGAAAACTGTATCTATCTTGATGAAACATCTGAAGAAATCTGGAAAAAATTATCAACTGCTGTAACTGACCCACAAAGAATTCGTAGGAATGACCCGGGCAATCCAGAAGTATGTAATATTTTTTCTCTACATAAGTTAGTCTCTACAAAAGAGCAAATAAATTATGTTAATAATGGGTGTAAAACCGCTGATATTGGTTGCCTGGATTGTAAAAAAATCCTATCAAACAATATTGCTGCTGAGTTGGCACCAATTAGAGAAAATCTTATTAAACTAAAAAATAATAGAGATTATTTAAAAGATGTGCTGAATGAAGGAATAAGAAAAAGTAAAGAAATCACCGCACAAACAATGTCTGAAGTTTATGATAAGATTGGAACAAATTACAAATTCCTAAAATAATTGACCCTGTTAGAAATTTTTTTCTAACAGGGTTGACATCAAAAAGTTAATTCTATATTTATGTTATTTAAAAATAGGAATGGAATAGAAATTTATGTATACTCTTTTACTTATAATTCATGTTTTGGTTTGTATTAGTTTAATAATTTCTGTGCTTTTGCAATCAAGCAAAGGTGGAGGTCTGGGCGGTGCATTTGGTGGAGGAAGCAGTGATACTCTATTCGGGGGTCAAGAAGCATCGTCATTTCTTAAAAAAGCCACAAAAGTTTTAGGTGTAACTTTTATGGTTGTAACAATTCTTCTTGCTTTAACTACCAGACCGCAAAAGAAAGGTAAAGGAGGTGGAGAGGTTTCTAAAGAACTTCAAAAAGCAATAGACGAATCTTCCCAAAAAGAAGAGCCCACTCCATTACCTGAAGGTTTTGAAGTTTTACCTGAACCTACTGAAGAATAATTTTTATTTAGTGCAGAAGTGGCGGAACTGGCAGACGTGCAAGACTAAGGATCTTGTGTCCGATAAGGATGTAGGGGTTCGAGTCCCCTCTTCTGCACCATTTTTTATTTATTCTGATCTTGAATTTACAATTTTTAATTTGAAATTTTATCGCGCCCATAGCTCAATTGGATAGAGCATCTGACTACGGATCAGAAGGTTCCCTGTTCAAATCGGGGTGGGCGTGCCACCTTAATTCACACAAGAAATTATTCAAGACTATTTTCAATTCAACAATTGAACTACTTCTTTATACTTTATACTTGTAATATATGATATTGAAATTAAATATTTACTTTCGCTTAATTATATGAGTCCACTCTAAAAAGTCAGATTAGTATGATGAAAAACCGTTGAAACGGTTATTGCTAAAATGGGTTTTTATTAGCCCACAACTTAAGTTGTGGGCTTCTCGTAAGTTAGAAAATAGCAACTGTTTCAACAGTTTATCTAATTTAGAAGAAATTTTAGAATATTTCATTTTTTTTGTACCTTTTTATAATTAACTCTTATATAGATTAAGATATTCTCAAGTCTATCTGTTTTTTTTACAGTTGTACAAAACAATGAAGAATTAAATAAAAGAATTGTGAAAACAATGATTATATTTTTCAATTGATTTTCTGCTTTATTAATTTAAGTTAGTATGTACTTATGAAATCGTTTTAATTTTAATCTTTTCATTCTACAAAAATTATTCAGCAAATCTAAGTTTTATGGCAACCGGACGATGGTCTGAGATATTCTTGTAATAAGCATCCCAATTGCCTTCTAAATACTTATCAATGGTGATTGTTTTTATTGTTGAACCTTCATTCTCCAATTCATCAAAAAGTTCATTAGTAATAAGTATATGGTCTAAATGACTGGGCCAATATGGATATGACCAATCAGAAGTAGTATCTGCAGCAATTTCCATATCTGCAAAAGTATAATTATCTGAATCTCCAATAAAATTCCAGAATACATTCTGCTTTTCTGGTTCAGCAATATTATCATTCAAATCACCAAGAATTATTACCTCAGAATTGGAGTGATTCTCATCTACAAATCTCTTTAATTTTTTATTAGCATCTCTTCTTCTTGCTTCGTTCTTCTCTCCGCCCATTGCTTTCAGATGATTGTTGATTATTAAAATTGGCGTTTTTTCATATAGCAATTCCATTACTAACGGATGTCGGGGAAATGCGTATTGGTCATCTGTATAAATCTCATAAATTTTTCCTACAGCAATATCATCAACTTTTTTATACAAATAAGCAAGATTCATTTCCCATTCATCAGTATTTGCACGATAGCCATCCCATACATTCACAGAATCAATCTGATTTAATTTTTCTATCAAAACAGTAAATGAAGAATCACTTTGGATTTCCTGAAAACCAACTATATCTACATCAAGATAATAAATAACCTTAGCAACATAATCAACAGTAGTCTCTTTATTCTTTGGAAAATTTTGTAGGTTCCATGTCATAACTTCAAAAGTGGAATCTGAACCGAAAAATAGATTATCAAGTGTTACAAATGTGGAGTCTGCTGAATTGCCATAAATATTGAAGAAAAATAATAAACTCATTAATCCAAACATTAATAATTTTTTCATAGCATTGCCTCTCTACAATTAATACTTAAATATTCCAAAACTTTCACATTTATTATCTTTAAATATAGATTTCCATTATAAATGTCAATTTATTTAAAGTTATGATACTGATTCAACCGATTCAACTGATTCAACCAATTCAATAGAAATACCAGAAAATTTAGACTAAATTAATCCTTTTTTCTCTTGACTATTTTTCTTTACATTTATAAAAAGTAAAATCAATGAAAAATCAGGAAATTATTTAATATGATTATCAAAAACGGAAAAGTTGCTCTTTTGGGAGAAGATAAATTTTTAGATGTTGATATAAAAGTTGAACAAGAGAAAATTACTGAAATAGGAAAGAATTTATCAGAAGACACTAAAATTCTTGATGCAGACGGACTTCTTATTTTTCCAGGTGGGATTGACCCGCATGTCCACTTTGATGAGCCCGGATATACTTTTAATGAAGATTTTTATCATGGAACTTGTGCAGCTGCTTCTGGTGGAATTACTACAGTTATTGATATGCCGTGCACTTCCATTCCCCCAGTAACAAATATAAACAATCTCTTTACAAAACTAAATATTATAAAGAAAAAGGCAATAGTAGATTTCGGATTATATGGTGGTGTTTCTTCCAGGTCCTTTGAAGAAGGTTATTTACAAAATATGGAAGAACTGTCCAGATTTGTACTCGGTTTCAAAACATATTTCATTTCTGGTATGGAGACTTTCGGACAATTGAATCTTTCTCAATTTAAAAAAGTTTTAATAAAAGCAAAAGAACTGAATTTGCCAATTCTCCTCCATGCTGAGGACTATAATTATGTCAAAAAAGCAACCGAGATTGCTAAAAAAGAGGGGCACTTGTCAATACACTATTATGCTTCTCGTCCTGAAAAAGCAGAAATTATTGCAGTTTCAACAGCAATAAAAATTGCAAAACATTTTGATGCTAATTTACATATTGTTCATATAGGAACGGCAAAGGCCGCCAAAATTGTTAGTAAAAGTAATGCCACTTGCGAGACAGAACCACATTATCTTGAATTTGATATAAATGATTTTGAAAAAATTGGTTCGCCTTTAAAGACAACTCCTCCTGTGAAATCATCTCCAAATAAGGAAAAATTATGGAAATACTTATCAAATGGTTCTATCAATTTCGTTGCATCTGACCATGCCCCTTGTCCAGAAAAAGCAAAAAAGACCGGTTCTATTTGGACAGACTATGCTGGTATCCCCGGATGTGGAACATTATTTCCTTATATGTTTTCAGAAGGATTTATGAAAGGAAGACTTAGCTTAATCAAATTTGTAGAAATAACTTCAGAAAATGCTGCGAAAAGATATGGAATTTTCAATAAAAAAGGTTCAATAGAAGTCGGTAAAGATGCAGATTTTGTTTTAGCCAATCCTAAAAAAGATTGGATTGTGAAAGGAGAAGAATTTTATTCAAAAGGAAAAATCACTCCGTTTGAAGGGATGAAATTTGAGGGAAAAATAATCAAAACTATATTAAGAGGAAAGGTCATCTACGACTATAAAAAAGGAATAGTAGCTAAAAAAGGGTATGGAAAATTTCTAAAGCCACCGACATACACAGACTAATCAAAGGCAAAAAAGGTTTTTTTATCAGTTCAAATCTGTGGCAAAAAGAAGTATTATGGATATAGAAGGTATTGTTCTTGCAGCAGGTTTTTCAAAAAGAGCTGGAATTTTCAAAATGGAATTGATGATTGATAACAAGACAATGATTGAACACAGCATACAAGGAATGTATGATATCTGCTCAAGAATTATTGTGGTTGGTGGATACAAGATTGAGATAATAAAAGAAATTTTGAAAAAATATCCCAAAGTTGACATAATTTTTAATAGGAATTATAAAAAAGGTATGTTCAGTTCAGTAAAAACTGGCATCCAGCACATAAAATCAGACAAGTTTTTCTTGCTTCCAGGAGATGTCCCATTTGTTAAAGAAGCGGTATATAAAAAAATGCTGTCTATTCAAGGAGATATTGTTATCCCATCTTATAAAGGCAGAAAAGGCCATCCTGTCCTAATTAAATCATATTTGATTAATGAAATACTTGCTGAACCAAAAAACTCAAATCTGAAAATATTCATAAATAAAAAAGGATATACCTTAGCAGAAGTAGAAGACGAAGCGATCCTTCTGGATATAGATACTTTAGAAGATTATAAAAAAGCAGAAAACAAGAGTTATGGGTCCACCTTAGTTAGAGGTTAGAAAACATTCAAAGTAAAATTATAATAAAATATAATCAGTGTTTACCCCGTGTAATATAAAACGCTTCACTATTACACGGGGTGAATCTGTGGTTAATAAAATATTGTTGGTGTCCGTCTGGGCGCCGAGACCGATTAGTTCGTGTCCCCAATTCCTGAGCTCGTCAGGAACGGGCTTAATTGGGGATCGTGGCAAGAAAGGTATTTTCAGATGAAAGTTTTAGATGACTTGGCAGAAAGCATTTCATCATATCCGGTGAAAGAGGTATTTGCAGGCGTATTTGATACTGTGGTTTGGAGTAAAAATCTTGGATTAGCAAGTACTATACAAGAGAAGGAAACGCCTCATCAAGGCATAAGAGAAGCTGGTAATTTGAATAACAAAAGTGTGAAAGAACTCGGTCAGTATGTATTTTCTGAAAACTGGTTAGAAGCGTCTTTGGGAATGGCAGCAATCAATAGTGCTTTACCGATTGAACAAGAAAAATTGAGAACCATTAATGCACAAGAAATAATTATAGAAAAAGGAAGAGAAAAAGTTGTCGGAATAATAGGCCACTTTCCCTTCTTAGAAAAAATAGGGCGGCAATTTAAAAAAATGTATATTTTTGAAAAGCATCCAAGAAAAAATGACTTACAAGAAGAAGATATTCCAAAATATCTCCCCAAGGCGGATGTAGTTGCAAT
>JAYEOL010000072.1:0-3431 GCA_034722995.1 Candidatus Cloacimonadota bacterium
GCCAAAAATAGTATTAAGCTTCTTTTTTTCTTCAATCATAACTTTGGTCCGGCAGTTTCTTCCATCTGCTGTTACATTTACATAAATTGAATCTCCAACATTTAAATTATGCAAACGGATATAATAGAAAATTGAAAGCGCATCCTGTGCATTTGGTAATGGTTTGAATTCAGTTTTTATTATTTTTCCTTTACGATGTTTCACATATTGGGTCAAAGTGTCTTCAGGGAAATAATAATGAATTCTAAATTGTTTATAATGTCCTTCAGATAATTTCTTTACATATTTTCTTGAAACTAATTTTTCCATATCCCAGTAAGAGTCAATTTTATCTCTAACTTTGTAGATTATATCAAAGAATTTATTTGTTTTTGTTCTTGATTTAATATGATAACATTTATGCCCTGATATTGTGTCATCTTCTATAATTTCCATTGTAAATGTTCCGCCACTTAGAATGCCGTAATTAACTTTAAAAATTAGCTTTTCTCCAATTTTGAATGGTAAATGCCAAGTATCAGAATTCAAACTTGAACTCAATATAAAGAATAAAGACAGATAAAGGATAAAAAATAGTAACTTTTTCATAACATACCGCCTGGTAAATTGTTTATTTTGAATACAAATATAAAAGAAAATCATTTTTCAAACCATCCGGTTATATAATCTGTTAATTCAAGATTGGAAGAAATTTTAATCGATTCTACAGGCATAACTTTTATAAAATACTTTCCGTAATCCTTTTTAAATATTCTGCTATCAAGGATTACAACCACACCCTTATCTGTCTTATTACGAATTAATCTTCCAAATCCTTGTTTGAAATGGAGCAATGAAATTGGCAGAATATAATAGAGAAATGCATTTTTACCTTCTTTTCTTAACTTATCAGTATATGCTTCAACTAATGGTTCTGTAGGAACAAGAAAAGGCAGACGATACAGAATCAGTATTTCAAGTGATTTACCGGGCACATCAACACCTTCCCAGAAACTTCTTGTGCCAAGCAAAACAGAATTTTCATCTTTGCGAAATGCATCTAAAATGCTGGTTCGCGTACCGGTTTTACCCTGTGCGAGTAGTGTGGTATTCTGTTCAGAGGTTGAATCAGATAAGGCATTAAATGCAATACCTAAATCTTTATATGATGTAAAAAGCACTAATGTCCCACGATTATGAACTGAAACTATCTCTTCTAATAAGGATATGGCTTGCGATGAAAAGAAGGTATCTTGCGGATTAGGTAGAAAATCAGGAACTAAAATCAGCATCTGCTTATGATAATTGAATGGGGACGATGCTATGTATTCCATAAGTTTATCTTCTTCAAGTTTATTCAGCCCTGCTAATGTTTTATAAAACTTAAATTCATCTCGTATGGCAATTGTTGCTGAGGTTAAAATTGTCGTTTCTAATTTTGACCATAAAAAATCGTATAAATTTTGATTCACTTCAATTGGCGCACATACTATTGAACAATGTGGAAGACTATTTTCATTAAATTCTTTATCTCTTGTCTCAAGCCAGAAAGCATAATTTTCAAAGTCTGGTGAGAAAGTATGCTGAAATTTTATCTGAAGTTCATCTATCTGATTTAAAAGTCCTTCTAAATCAGAAATATTCTGGTCATAAAATGGAAATATGTTTGAACTTATATTTAAGAGTTCTTGATAGATTGAATTAGTGAGTTTAAAAATTGTAGAGATGTAATAGTTAATCTCTTCTACCAGGTTTTTTGATGAATCAAATATTGAAAGGTCTTTAAAACGCAATTTGCCATAGCTTCCGTTTTCAATAACAATCTGATTTATATTTTTAAAGAATTCTACACTTATTTTTTCAAGATTTTCAATTGGTTCATTAAAATTATCTAATTTATTTTTAAGTAGTTGTTTTTTCTCTTCTGAGATTGTGCTTTTTACAACAGCGATTCTAATGTTATTTGCAATGCCGTATTGAAATTCACCTTTTGTTAGTATTTTTTTAGCGATACTAAGTAAATCAAATAGATTTATAGAAAACCCAAAATGGATTGCGGCAGTTTGAGGCAAGTTATGAGCTTCATCAATCACCAAATGTGAGTAATTTCCAAGAACAGAATTTTCGCTTACCGCATCAGATAATAGCAAAGAATGATTAACGACAACAAGATTAGATTTTTCTGCTTGGCGACGAATTTTAATTACAAAGCATTTGTCATAGAAGGGACATTTTCTGCCATAACAATAATTCCCATCAGAAGCGATTTTTTTCCATAATGAACTCTTTGATGGGTTGAATGAATGATTTTCTTCAATATCACCTGTATTTGTATTTTCTGCCCATATAATCAAATTGAGAAAAAATTTTACTTCATAAGGCGAGAGGTAGCCAGCAGCATCAGATATTATATCATTCCATTTTTTTAAACAAAGGTAGTTATTTCTTCCTTTCAGTAAAGCAGCAGAAAATGTTAGGTTAGTTACATTTTGAATAGCTGGAATATCTTTATAGAAGAGTTGTTCTTGTAGATTTTTCGTATTTGTTGAAATGACAATCCTTCGTTTAGCAAATTTTGAGAAAAATATTGAAGGTATCAGATAAGAGAGTGATTTACCGATGCCAGTTCCAGCTTCAATAAGTAAAGTTTTGCCTTCTTTATAAGCTTCAGTTACCCAGGCAGTCATATCTATTTGACCTTGCCTGTATTCATAATTTTCAAAATTTTCAGCAATTTGACCATCTTTTTCAAACATCTCTAAGATTTCATTTTCGTTATATTTATTTGAAGCCGTTTCTTCTTTTTTTCGGTTAGATATGAAATTTTTAAGTGGAAAGAAATCCTGTTTGATTTTCTTTTTCTTATGTTTAAGTGCGGTTTTAGTTAAAAAATTATGTAGAATAGAAAGATATTTATGAAGATGACTTTGTAATGGTGCAAGTTCTGCAATTTCATTAATTTTATATATTGTTCCAATTTTAAAATTGTTACAAATAAATTCTGTTAATTGCGAAAGGAGTTCGCCTGTGGCTTTGGCATCACCTTCTGCACGATGTATATCTCTATTTTCTATTTGAAAATGCTCGCATAATTTAGATAAAGAATGAGATTTTAAGTGAGGAGTGAATATTTTTGCAATCTCCAAAGTATCATAAAATTTATTGGTTAATTTGGGGAGAGCTGATTCCTCCAGAGCGGAATTAATAAAGTTTCTATCAAATATTGCATTATGAAAACACAGGATGTCATCACCAACGAATTCAAGAAAATCAGTAAGTACCATTTTTTGCGGAGGGGCGTTTAGAAGGTCTTTATCAGATATTTGAGTTAGGGATTTTATAAATCCCGGAAGAGGTTTACCAATATTTATAAAAGATTGGAATCTTTTGCCAGATTTATTATTTTTAAACTTTACTGCTGCAATTTCAATAATGTTGTTACGAATTGAGTC
>JAYEOL010000072.1:3531-9348 GCA_034722995.1 Candidatus Cloacimonadota bacterium
GAAGATTATTTCTATTATTTTTTAATATTAACATTCTTGTCAGTTTATTGAACAATATAATCATCGTCAATTATTGAAATTAAATAAGTGAAGTTTCACAGGAGTGAAAATTACATAAAAAAATCATATTTAACCTTTTATAATATATTCTGCGAAACTTGAGTTAAATAAAATATCTCTTATAATACAATTAATAACCAAGTTTACTTCCACCAATAAATTCTCTAATAACAGAATCTCCGGGAATTGCTGAGTCATCTTTAACTGGCTCAACAGATTGCAAAATGTGTGCTATTCTTGAAGCACGTTTATAAGCATCTTCACGAAGGGGATTGCCTTTGAACTGTTTTTCCCATTGGGCAAAGGAATCTGTCAGTCTATTCGCATAAATAGGGAATTCATAAGGCATTGCACTGTTAATAATAAAATCTGTTGTATTTATTTGTGGTATGATATTTTGCATTTCACTTGAGCGAACATAATGCCAATGCGCCAATGTTTGCTGTGGATTATACGCTCTATAAACAGAATCACGGAGCATCCTTCGCATAAGGCGAATATCAGACCATCGGATATATTTATTATCATTATCTTTCATTTGCAATAAAGGTTCAAGATAAAGCTTGAATTTATTTTCATCAGGAATTTCTTTGGCAAATTCTGGATATAAACCATGCAAGCTATCAATTAAAAGAACTTCATTCTTATTGAGTTTCATCTTTATTTGATTTGGTTTACGAGTTCCTGTCTTAAAATCATATAATGGGATTAAAATTTCTTCTCCATTTAGTAATTTCAAGATATGAGCATTAACAAGTTTCAAATCTAATGCTTGTGGTGTTTCAAAATCATAATCCCCAAATTCGTCTTTTGGATGTAATTCAAGGTCATAAAAATAATTATCAACATTCAGGGGAACGAATTTCATGCCAATTTTTTTTAATTTATTTTTAATTTTAATTGTTGTTGTTGTTTTCCCGGAAGATGACGGACCGCTAATAATTACCATTTGTATATCTTTACTTTTTTCAGTTATCAAGTCGCAAGCAGTTACAACTTCGTCCTCATAAGCTGATTCAGATTCATGGACAATGTGTGGGAATTCTCCATTTGCGATTCTTTTATTTAATGATTCAATTGTATTTAGATTATGTTCTATAGCCCAATTTAAGATTTTCCATAATTTTGACCAGGGGATATTAACTGATGGTTGAGATGCTTTTTTAGATTTTTCTTTTCGCTTTCTATTCCTTTCATTTCTGTATAAAATATATTTTTTAGCAACTTTATCATGCCCGTTTTTTATTAAAATTTTTTCTACCACATCTTGAATCTCTTCAATGTGTGGCTTATATCCATCAGGATAAATTTCTTCTAATTTTTTTACAACTTGCTCTGCCAACCATTCAGCTTTATTTTTATCTCTACCACCGACTGCAACGGCAGCACGATAAATTGCATTCATTATCCTATTTTTATTAAATGGGACTATTGCACCACTTCTTTTTATCACATAAGTAAATTTGCTCATCAAAATGCTTCCTTTAAGAAATAATCTTAGAAATTAAATAGCAGATTACTTGCTTTTTCTCTAAACCATTAGAATTATTAAAAAGTAATATAACATTCTGCATTGTAAATTGTAACTTATGTCAAAGGTTTAAATAATGTAAAGAAAAACAGTTTTCTGTAAGTAAAAAATTTGACAAGTAAATATTTTTTTGCATTAATTAACATAAATTTTCAAATATTAGTTTTTGTATTCACAGAAATTATTGTTTTTGATTTTATGATTAAAGGGATAAACAAATGATCAATAAAAAATTATTAAAATTGGAGATTGATAAAATTCCGGAAGAATATTTAACGATTCTATATAAAATTATAAAATCATTAGAAAAGCCAAATGAAATTAGAGATTTAACTGTAGGGAAAAACTCGAATTTTGAATTAGATAGTGATTTCTCGTGGAATGATTTTATCAATTCAACTTATGGTTCTCTTTCTGATTCCCCGATTAAGCGTGGGAAACAGGGGAATTTTGAAATACGGAATTCAATCAAGTGAAATATTTATCAGATACTAATACCTGTATCCGATATTTAAACGGTTCTTCTGAGAACATAAAACATCAATTTGAACAACACAACTATAACGAAATAGCCTTGTGTTCAATCGTGAAAGCGGAATTGTTTTATGGTGCCTTTAAAAGTGCTAATCCTGACAAAAACTTGGCAAGAATTAAAGAGTTTTTTCGACCTTTTTACTCATTAGCATTTGAAGATAATTCATCAAGAATATACGGTGAGATTCGATTTACTCTTAAAAAAAAGGGAACACCAATCGGTCCTTATGATTTATTAATCGCATCTATTGCTCTATCTAACCAATTGATTGTAGTTACTCATAATATTCGCGAATTTTCTAGAATAGATAATTTGAGGATTGAAGACTGGGAAGAATAAAGCAACAATTTAATTGGTGTGGGATTCCATCTGTTTGGTGAATAATGGAAAACGGAATACGGAGAAAGGAAAGAATATTTTTCAATAGAGGGGATTCGAGTCGTAAGGCGTCCCCAATTAAATTGGGGACGACTCGAAACAAAGGTTTTCCCTACGTGGTAAACTTACGAGTCGATTCAAACAACTAAGGATAAAATATTAATTGAGAAGATGCTTCTGTTAAGATAAATTGTAAATACTTCCATATTATAAAGACCCATTCTAATTCTACCCGTCTAGGCTCGGCCTGGCCGAGACTGGAAGGATGGGTCTTTTTGTTTGTTATCTTAAACCATTAAAACCCGACTCGAGCTCGCAGTGCAGAGCCCGAGTCGAGTTTCTGCTACCGTCAGGGAATGGTCCATTCTTCCCGCCTTCCATAGTATTACGGCGGACAGGCGTAGTCCCGATATAATCGGGACGAAGGATGAATCCCTGACGGCTCATTTTACTGTCCATTCGTCTGGGCATAGCCCGTCTCCCGATATATCGGGAGACGAGACAGGCCATCCGAAGCACGGGTAGAGTCGTCACATAGTAGTCCCGATTTTTTCGGGACGGAGACGGATCCGTGACGAAACCACAATTTAGACATAGAGATATCTTTTGATTTTTTGTGTAGGAGTTTTTTTGAAAGGTTCTTGTTGTTCTATAATATTATAAATTTTTGAAAAACTTGAAACTTTTGCATTTACATCAGTTCTAATATTATTGAGGATTTCAGAAATTTTCTTTTTTAATTGTGTCTCTGTGAATTTGTGATGTGCGAATTCGCGGTCAATTTCTTCGTAATTAAGGTAAACCCGAACCATAAGTTTTTCTTGCTTTTGAAAAACGAGGGATTCAAATACATAATTACATTCATTAATTGCTGATTCAATTTCTTCTGGATATATATTTTCTCCGCTTGGGCCAACAATGATATTTTTTAAACGACCTTTTATATAAAGGTATTTATTCCTTTTCAATAAACCCAAATCACCTGTTTTAAACCAACCATCCTTTGTGAATACATTTGCGGTTCCTTCGGGGTCTTTGTAGTATTCCTTCATTACATTATCGCCTTTTACAACAATTTCACCTTCTCCTGTTTGCTTATTTTGATTAATGATTTGTACCTCAACACCTGGTATCACATAGCCAGTTGAACGATATTTTGTCATTTCTGCACTTGAACCTGCTATTAAAGGCGATGTCTCTGTAAGACCATATCCAATTGCATACGGAAATTTTGCTTCTCTAAGGAATTTTTCTACTTCTGGTGATAATAAAGCTCCGCCTATACCGAAAAATCTTAACTTTCCTCCAAAAGATTTCATTAGCTTCTTGCCGGCTAATTTATGTAATATTTTTCTTATTGGTGGGAAGTGATATAGTTTTCTAATAATTGTATTATGAGTAAAATTTGGTGATATTTTTGTTTTAAATATTTTTTCAATAATAAGAGGAACGGTTAATATCATAGTTGGTTTTATTTTTTGCATCGCTGGCAAAAGGACTCTTGCTGTTGGTGGTTTTTCCAGATAATAAATACAAGCTCCTCGTATAAGTGGAACTATAAAACCAATAGTGCACTCATAAGTATGAGGTAAAGGAAGGATAGAGAGTAAACGGTCATCAGTTGTGATATTTTGAATTTTAAGAGTTGCAATCGCATCAAAAACAATGTTTTTGTGAGTTAGAACAACCCCCTTTGAATGACCTGTAGTTCCAGATGTATAAATAATAACAGCAATGTCATCCTCTTGCACTTCTGGAGATATGATTTTTGTTAACCGTAATGCTGCTTCTTTTATCTTTGCAATTTCTTTACTTCCTTCAAGTATTAATTTTTTTAGAACTACTTTTGATGTCTCAAGTGGTATAAGACTGAAATCATTTATTAAGATGATTGACGAAAGTGTATCACTTCTGAAGTCCTCGATTTTTTCATAATATTTTTCCGAAACGAAGATTGCTTTACAATTTGAATGTCTCAGTATGTGATGAACTTCGGTAACATGAAAATCTGGAAGTATAGGAACTGCAATTGCTCCCATTGTAGTTATAGCAAAATATGCTATTCCCCAATTCGGATTGTTTTCACTTAGTATTGCTACCTTATCACCAACAATTATTCCATGATGATGCAAAAACTTTGATAGTTCCTGAACACTTTCTCGTAATTCAGAATAAGATATTGGAGTTCCCGATACAAAAGACAATGCAGGTTTATCAGAGTATTTCTTTGCACTATAGTTAAGTAAAGATTTTAAAGTTAATTTTTTTAAGTCATCCATAATTTAATTCTCCAGAAAATTCAGTGAAGTAAAAGGAAAAGATAGTTTTTCCCTTTAATTTGTTATAATTGCAAGATAAGTAAAATTTGTCAATCAATTCATTTTTATAATTATGGTTTAAGAATGGACGCCATTTTGGACAGCGGTGATAGCAAATAATCCCGATATCTATTTTTACATTATTTGTGGATAATTTTGAAAGTTGACAATAAAAAAATCAATATCAAAAATATGTTAAAATAATTCAATTAAGGAAGAAATATGAAACGAGTCTTATTAATTTTTGTATTGATCGCTATCTTTTTTACTTCACAATCCTTTGCGTGGAGAAAAGATGAGATGGAAGTAAAGGTTAATCTTTATACAGAAGAGGATTACCAAATATTATATTCTTTTAGATTCAATGGTGATGTTTATCCTGGGTTTGCAAGAGTATATTTAACTCCAGATGAATTAGAGAAGTTAAAAATCACAGGTTTAGAATATGAGATATTAGATGCAGATTTAAATAGAACCTCAAGTGTATTTTGGTCAAGTATGGATAGAACCCGAGATGCTTATCATACTTTTCCCGAGATAGTTTCATTAGCAGATAGTCTTGCAGGAAATTTCCCTGATATTTGTGAGAAGCACATTTTTGGCTATACAGGTGAAGGATATGAACTTGGAGCCCTCAAAATAACTGATAATGTTGATATAAATGAGAATGAAGCAGAAGTTATGTTTGATGGTGGAATTCACGGTGATGAGATTGGTTGTTCTGAGAATGTAATTAGATTTGCGCGAGACCTTTGCATTGGTTATGGCAGCGACCCTACAATTACAGACCTGATTGATAATCATGAGATTTGGTTATATTATTGCGTCAACCCTTATGGTCGTATTCACGATATTAGATATAATGGGAACGGCGTTGATCTAAATAGGGATTGGGGTTATATGTGGGATGGTTGGGGAGGCAGTTGGGGAGCTTACTCACAAGCAGAAGCAAAAGCCCTTCGTAATTGTATGTATCATAGACAATTCGTAGTTCA
>JAYEOL010000072.1:9448-24449 GCA_034722995.1 Candidatus Cloacimonadota bacterium
CTTATATAAGTGTTGGAGCAGGATTTGGAACAACAGAATTTGACATTAGTGCATCTGGCCTTTCTGAAGTTCGGTTTATTAAAATTCTTGATGATGGAGATGGGGCAGCTTCTGCGCCTGATGCAGGATTTGACCTTGACGCAATCTCCACTGAATTTATTCAGGGTCCGAATCTGATTTTTGACAATTATTATATTGACGACTCTGTTGGCGGTAATGGTGATGGAAATTTAGACCCGGGTGAGAGTGCTGACCTGTATATTGTTTTGAAAAATAATGGAACTGAGACAGCTGAAGATATTACTGCTGACCTGTATTCTTATGACCAGTATATTACAATAAATGGGACACTAACAGATTTTGAGGATTTAACCCCAGGTCAAGTTGACTCTGGATATGTGAATATTTTTGCTTCTCCGTCCACGCCTGAAAGTCATACTGCACATTTTAATTTAGATATAAGCTGTAATGAGGGTGCCTATTCCAATGTTTTCTTATTTACTATTTTAATTGGCACACCACCTATTGAAGATTTTGAAACAGGAGATTTTTCCAGTTATGATTGGATGCAAGGTGGAAATGCAGATTGGACAGTTGTAACTGAAAATCCTTATGAAGGGATTTACTGTGCCAGATCAGGAACAATCTCTCATAGTCAGACCACTCAACTATCAGTAAATATGGATGTCTATGCCGGTGATATTTCTTTCTATCGTAAAGTCTCATCAGAAGCGGGTTATGATTATCTGAAATTTTATATTGATGGCGTTGCTCAAGGACAATGGGCAGGAATAGTGGAATGGGGAGAAGTATCATATTCTGTATCATTTGGCAATCATACATTCAAATGGTCTTATGAAAAGGATGTTGGAGTTAGTAGTGGAAGTGATTGTGCTTGGATAGATTTTATTACATTTCCGCCGAGTATGCCGGATTATTCAGTGTTCTCTCTGAGCCCCTGTTCTATTGATTTTGGCGAGGTAGTAATAGGCGAGGATTCCACTTCACAGTTTATAATATACAATTTAGGTGGTGACACATTAAGCGGAACTATCACAGCCCCATATGGGTATACTGTTGCTGAAGCGGGAACATCAGCCTTGAAGAATCAAATTTCTTATAGTATCCTTGCAGGAGAAACAAAAACCTATGATTTGACCTTTGAGCCAACTTTACAGCAACCCTATAATGGCAATGTTATAATTCTTGTTCTTCCATCTCAAAGAGAGTTTCTTCCAGTAAGTGGTGTTGGAGTTCCGCAACCAAGTATCACTGAAATAGATTTTATAACTGAAACAAAGCTCTTTGCGAACTATCCAAATCCTGCTGCAAAATCTATTGTTATTAAGTATAAACTCAAAGGAAGCACGCTGAATCAAGATGCTACAATTAAAATTTATAACATTCGTGGAGAATTAGTAAAGACAGTTGAAGGTAAAAATGGCATAGTGAAATTAGATGTTCAGGATATTGCAAATGGAATCTATTTCTATCAACTTAAGACTAAGAATTACAATGAAATTAAAAAGATGGTTGTGATTAAGTAAATTGTAAATGGGAAAACGGAATACAAAGAAAGGAAAAATATTTTTTCTGATAAAGGATTTGGCAAGTAAACATTTTTTTACATCAATTGACTAAACTTTTCAATTACTGACTTTAGTATTCACAGAAATTAATGTTTTTGGTTTTATGATTAAAGGGAAAGAGAATCAAATCTTATGGAATGTAAAAGATGAAAATGGCAACCAACTCTCTAATGTGATTTATCTATACAAACTTGCTACAGGTGATAAGCCAATCATAAAAAAGATGGTCCTCCTTCGTTAAAACTATGGAGGACAGGTAGTAGAATAAATTTTAATGAGATAAAAGGAGCAAGACTAAATAATAGGCTGAATTTGAGTTAGGCATAAATAAAAAGAGGAGAATCAAAAGCTTATGGATTCTTCTCTTTTTTTATAAAAATTTCAAATAAATTCATATCATCCTTGACATAATTATTATTACAAAAATATCTGCAACCAAAATTGCTTAAGGAGTATAAATTATGATACGCAAGAGAATTATTACGAGGATTCTGTTTGTTGCATTTCTGACAACCTTTATATTTGCCTGCAGATGCAGTTTCCTTTCTAAAATCGGGAAAAAAGTAGACACTTCCCCGGTTTTGGCTGAATGGGAAGGAGGAAAAATTACAGAAAATGATCTTGAAAAACGACTTGAATCAATACCTGAATTCTATCGCCCTAAACAAGGATTCAGTGTTGAACAAAAACAAAAGTTCCTTAAGGACTATACAATAGAAGAGATATTCTACTTAGAAGCAAAAGGAAAGGGATTTGATAAAAACGAAAATGTAAAAGATGATTATAACAAAAACTCTACGCCCATAATACTAAACCAATACACACAAGAAGAGATACAAGACAAAGTCAAGTCTACAGAATCCAACCTTATGAAGTTTTACAACGAGAATAAGGATAAATTCTTCACACAAGAACCAACAGCAACAATTTTGCATATTCAAACCTCCACTTTAGATAGTGCCAAACAAGCTCTTTCAAAATTAGCTGAAGGTATTGATTTTACGAAAGTTGTTAATGAATATTCTACAAATAATTACTCAAAGGAAAAAGGTGGGAAAATAACTAAAATTAGAAAAGGTGCTTATATTCCCACTATTGGAAAATCACCCGAACTTGATAGTCTGATATTCTCAGCTGAGTTGGATAAAATATGTGAACCGATTAAATTTAAAGATAACTATCACATAATTAAAGTTATAGATAGAGATACAACTAAATATAAACCATTTGAAGTGGCTAAAAAAGATGTTGAAAGAAGATATAAGCTAAAGGAAGAGAATGAAATAAGAGAAAAATTAATAGCAAAATTAATAAAAAAATATGATATTACTTTAGATTCGACAGCTATAAAAAATATAGATTTTCAAAAAGCAGATACTTTAGAATCAGAAGCAAATATTCAGCTAATAAAATCCCCCTTCGCAGAAACATCTTTTACTGTTGGAGATTTTGCAAAAGATTTACTACAAATGGCAGAACCACGAAAACAATCCCTTGAAAATTACAAAGCAAGAAAGATGTATCTTACTGGTAAATTGAAAAATAATGCTATGTATTATGATGCAATAAAAAAGGGGTATGAGAAAAATCCAAAAATAGAGCCTGAACTCTCCCGACTAAAAATGGTCATGGCACTTCGTGAATATTACAAATCCCATATTGTTGATAGTACCATAGTTCCTGAAGAAGAAATTCGGGAAGTTTATGAAAAAGAAAAAGATGTAAAATATAAAATTCGCCCTTCTTGTAGAATTCAGCAATTCGTATTTAATGAAAAAGAAACTGCTGACTATGTCCTGTTCAAGGCAAAAAAAGCTGAATCCGATGAGGAACTTAATGAACTTATTAAGGAATATGCAACTTATAAGACAAAAAATGGAATTTTAGGCCCTGTGTATGAAACTGGAAGCATACCAGGTCTTGGCAAAGATCCTTTATATGTTACGAAGATTTTTGAAACAAAAGTTGGTGAATTTAGTGATGTTTTTCAAAATAGAAAGAGTGAATATGTATTCTTCAAAGTTCTCTCATATAAACCTGTTACTTATAAAAGTTTTGATAGTGTCTCAAAGGAAATCAAAACATCTTTATTCAGAAAGAAGCAACGAGAAAGATTTGAAAATGTAAAAGATATTTTGACTAAAAAATATAATCTTAAAATCTATCCAGAAAAATTCGAGAAGAAACTTCCAGTGGATTCACTCTATAAGCTTGCTGAAGAAGCAATGTCGCATAAAGGCTATAATGATGCAATTTACCAGTATGATCAAATAATAAAGTATTATAAAAACGGCAAAGATGATTATAAGGCAACATTTATGAAAGGCTTTATATACTCTGAAAATCTCAACAATAAGAAAAAAGCACAGAGGATGTTTGAAAAAGTTCTTTCATATCCAAAAGGTGAATTGCATGAATCTGCAGAATATATGTTAAAAGAATTAAAAGGGGAAGATGATATTCTGGAAAAGATTAATAAAGCACCTGAGTAAGAAAAAAAAATCTGACCTGTCTCCCGATATATCGGGAGACAAGACTGAGAAGTAATATCAAACAATTTTCAGTATTAGCGAGATTAAAAGGAGCCGTCAGGGACCACTCCCTGACGATGGCAGAAATCAAATTCTGTTGAAAAGAGCAATTGGGGTGTTCGTCACGGAATGGTCCGTGACGACTCTGTAAAAAGAGTTATCAAAATTTATTTATTACAGAATCTCACTTGTTGTCTCGTATTGCATCCAGTTTATGAAAAAATATCATAAACTCAAGTACAAAAAGTATCCAACCTACTCTTTACAAACGATGTTGCCATGCCTATGAAAATTTTTGGGGGTATGCATGATCAAATTCAAAAAAACTTGACATTAATTAAATAATATTAATTAAAAACTAACCAAAGTTTGAAAATGGATTAGTTATGGCAAAAGTATTAATAGAAAATATTACTAAAATATATGACAATTCAGTTGAAGCGGTAAAAGATGTTAATCTTACTGCTGAAGACAAAGAATTTGTAGTTTTGGTTGGACCATCGGGCTGTGGGAAAACCACAACTCTCAGAATGATAGCAGGATTAGAAGAAATCACAAAAGGAAAAATATATATTGGGAATAAATTTGTAAATAATATTCTTCCAAAAGATAGAGACATCGCAATGGTTTTTCAGAATTATGCGTTGTATCCACATATGTCCGTTTATCAGAATATGGCGTTTGGACTTAAACTTCGCAAAACCCCCAAAGAAGAAATTCATAAAAGAGTAAAAACGACAGCAGAACTTTTAGGCATACAAGAACTTCTTAATAGAAAACCTAAACAACTTTCTGGTGGACAGAGACAGAGAGTAGCTCTTGGTAGGTCAATAGTCCGCAAGCCAAAAGTATTTCTTTTTGACGAACCACTTTCCAATCTGGATGCAAAACTCAGGGTTCAAATGAGGGCTGAAATTATTAAACTTCATAAAAAATTAAAAACTACAATTATATATGTAACACATGACCAAGTAGAAGCTATGACAATGGGTAATAAAATAGTTGTTATGAAAGATGGTATGGTTCAACAAATCAATTCTCCAATTAATATATATAATCATCCAAGCAACAAATTCGTAGCAGGATTTATTGGAAGTCCAGCAATAAATTTCTTTGAGGGAAAACTTAGAAGAGATAATACAAGATTATATTTTGAGAATGAAGGCTTATCACTTCATATTCCAAACGAGTTTGAAAAACTTCTAAATGGCTATGAGAATAATGAGATAATTATAGGTATTAGGCCGGAAGATATATATCATAAATCGTATTCTGCAAATGCAGAAATACCAGCAGAAATAAAAGCTTTGGTTGAAGTGGTTGAGCCTCTTGGCTCTGAATATGTTGTTAGTTTCTTAATAGGAAAGAAAACCTTTATTGCCCGTCTTGAGCCAAAAGAAGAACCTAAAATGGGAAACAAAATGGATGTAATAATTGATATGAAGAAGGTTCACTTTTTTGACCCTAAAACCGAAATTACACTTGTGTAATAAAATTAGAAACTATTTTAGCCACCTTTTCAATAAATATTTTATCATCATTTGTGAATGGAGATACAGAATGTGAGTCAATATCAATTTCTCCAACTATCTCTATGTTTTTAAAAATTGGAACTACAATTTCAGATCTTACATCTATATTACAAGACAAATAATTTTTTTCTTGTGATACATCCTGCACAGTCATTGTTTTCTTTTGTTCAGCAACCTGTCCACATACTCCTTCACCAAAGGCTATTCTTACATGTTCAGTGGGCGTTCCAACAAACGGTCCTAAAATAAGTTCATCTCTCTTAGATTTGTCTACCAAATAAAATCCTACCCAGTCGTAATAAGAAACAGCATCGTAAAGTAATTTACAAATATTTTCCAGCTTATCATTTAGTGATATCTGGTTATTAGAGACTTTTTTGATTTGTCTGAGGGTTAAATCATACCCGATTGAATTAGGTAATGGTGCTGTTTCTTTCCTCATTTTCATCATCAAGATTTTCCAGTAAATATTGTTGAATTACTTTAGCTCTCTTTGATAATTCAATAAAAAACTCTGTTGCTTTTAAATCTCCATTATATTTTAGCTTCTTTTGGAAGTCTAAAGTAAAAATTTGATATTCCTGCAATTTTTCAATCAATAATTTTTCAATTTCCGATGGATTTTTAATCGTTTTTAAAGCATTTTTCAAGTCTAACGCAAAGGGTTTTATTAGCTTTATTATAAAGTTATAAAAATCATTATAATTTACAGTATTATTATTCTTAATTAATTTTCCTGCGCTTTCTTCTAAAATATGAGAATATATTTCAATTGCTTTTTTACTTTTATTGAAAATATTTGATACACTAACTTTTCCCTTTTCTATTTCTTTTAAATAACCAATAGCGAATTTTTTGGACGGTCGAGCCTCTAAACCGGCTTGTAAATCTTTTTGTTCATTTTATATGAGACATACTTTTCAATCTCTTTAAAATTATTTTGTTTATTTCGTTGTATACCTCCATCTGGGTCTAAAATATAAAAAATATCACCCTCATTTTTATAGATAATTACTGCGTGACCTGAAATATTTTTATCTTGAGCATATCCAGGAGAAGGCAAAAAGCCTTTTGCAATACCCGTCATAAATGGAATATCATTTTTTAAAAGATTTTCTACAAATATTAAATAGTCTTCATAATCTTTAAATTCATTATGAACAAATTCCAATCCATGTTTATTAGTCCCGATGGTAATCGGGAAGAATTTCTTCGTTCTGCATTAAAACACCAGCTCCAAATGCCTTAAATTCTTCATTATATTCTACAAGACAAGGCATTTTTGATTCATAAATTATTTCTGAATCCTCTTTTTCAATTTTATATTGACTCAATAACATTACTAAACAAGCTGGAACACAAGCATTGTTAATATGTTGTTGTTTCCATTTTATATCCAAATTTCTCTCCGTAATTTTTCTGTTGCCACTAACGGCTCTGTGCAACGCACTTAAAGCGTTGGCACATTGTTATGCTAAGTGGGTCGCTTAGATGCATTTTTATACTCTTCTAACAAAGACGCTATCAATTCTTTAACAGAGACAATTTTATCAACTCTATAGGCATTAGCTGCTGCAAAAGCAAATCCTCTTTCAAGATCTCCCTTTTTGGCATTAGTTAATGCAAGTGCAATACAGTATGGTGTATTTTTGAAGTCACAGGTTTTGAGACACTGCCATGGACATTTAAATGGCTTTTTTATTCCTCTTGAGACATCATCAAGAAACTGATTTTTTATCGCTCTTCCCGGTAATCCAACAGGACTCTCAATTATGATGATATCTTTTTTTTTGCATTTTATATATGCCTCTTTAAACTTTATGTCTGCGTCACACTCGTGAGTCGCAACAAATCTGGTTGCTATCTGCACTCCTTGTGCTCCTAACTGGATAAATTTATGAATATCCGCACCTGTATATATGCCTCCTGCAGCAATAACTGGAATATCTTTATTAAATTGTTGCTCAAAAGTTTTTATTACTGAAATAACATCAGGGAATATTTTTTCTAAAGAATAATCAGGATTATTTATTTGCTCCTTTTTGAAACCGAGATGTCCACCAGCTAATGGACCCTCAACAACCACAGCGGCAGGTACATTATTGTAGTGTTTTGCCCAATATTGAAATATAATTTTAGCCGCTCTTGCCGAAGATACTATAGGAATAACTTTGGTTATAACTTTCGTCAATCTGCCCGACAGCGATATTTTTGGAAACCTTAGTGGAAGTCCTGCACCAACAAAAAGTAAATCTGCACCTTCATCTAACGCAACCTGTATATGATCATCAAAATCTGAAAGGGCTACCATTATATTTACACCGATAATGCCCGTTGTTATCTTCTTTGCCTTTCTTATTTCTTTGCGCAAGGCTCTTTTGTTTGCTTCGTTGAAATTTGTGCTGAAATCAGGTTCAAGCATACCAATGCCAGCAGAAGAAATAACTCCAATACCGCCCTCATTTGCAACAGCTGAGGCTAAACCTGATAAAGAAACTCCAACCCCCATTCCTCCTTGAATTATAGGAATTTTTGCTGTCAAATCTCCTATTTTTAATTCTTTTAGATTATCATTACTCATAAACAATATCCTTTATCTATTTCGTATAACGTTTCGCGTGTGCGGCGGGATCGGAACGATCACGACCGAACAAACCGACCAAACCTGAATTGGAACGATTCAGGCAAAGAACACTGACCAGCCTACCCGCTGACACGTTTGTTATGCCCATTTTATTCATTAGAATTTATATTTTTTTTAGTATTTGGAAAAAAGCAGAACTTAATCCCCGATATTCATCAAATTCTAATCTGTCATATTTATCTGCTATATTCTTTAATTTCTTATATAGTTTTCTGTCATTTATTTCCTTAGATAATGTTAAAATCCACATTATAAAATATATAAGTCCTAAAAATCCAGATATGCTCAATATGACATAGTTAATTTCCTTTTTTTGTATAACTAAATTGTTAGATGATATTTTTGAATATTAACTGGCATCGAGAATCAATATATTATTTCCTTTTTGATTTACTAATTCAATTGTTTTGTCATCAGTAGCTTTCAATTTTGCTATATTTAATGTTGAATCTATAAGAACCTCTTGATATATTTCATATTTTGGAAAAACAAATTGTCCTGCTGAAAAATAAAAACCAACATATACGATACTTAATAGAATTAATGAAAAAAATAATAAACCACCAATTGGCATTGGGCTTGGAACTGATTCTTCACTATTTACTGATTTTAGGTTTGTTATTCTATGTTTAAATTCTAAATTATTAAGTAGATTTCTTCTCAAATCAATTTCAGTATCAATTTCATCATCTTTTTTATCAGAATTGAATTCAATCAAGCAATCAATAGAAAAAAATTCTCTTTCTTTTAAAAGATCCCAGTTGAATTGTAAACTATTCTCAACTTTTTTTACATTTACCACAAGTCCATCCGAAGAATCAATAACTTTATAATTTATCCAGGAATAATTATCTGGTAATGTAAGAGTTAATGGTTTATGAACTATTGCTTTGTCAATATCCGCATTACCATTATTAAATATTGTTCCTTTTAGTAAGATTAAATTTTCGCCAATAATATTTCCTTGATATTTAATTTCAATATCATCCAGGTTTTTCACAATGGCTTTAAATAATGAGATACAAGAATGTTTTAAAAAAGTTAATTGAGTTTTATTCTTTTGTTTTAATGTGTATTTCACTCCAATGATACCAATAATAATTGTAATGATAACACCAACAGCGGCTAATATATTATTTATCATATAATCTCCTTTTGAATCCCAGTATTATAATTTACTACAAATGGGCATAACATGCGTACACACGCCCTGCACTTTGTTGTACATAACTAACCTTTAGTTACATCGATTTGTTGCATTATAACCTCAATATTAGTCATCGTTTTCTACGAGCAAAAAATCCAATACATTCCTAATATTATTTGTTACATGAGTATTTATCCCGTAGGGTGTATATCCAATGGGGTAAATTCCCGTTGCCTGCCCCGTAAAACGATTAGATTGTATCGGGGTTCTGGAACTTTTATGTCCCAATAAATGAGTTACAAAACTAACTGTAACTTCCTTTCCCGCATTTAATAAAACCTCTTCACATTTTATTTTATTCATTAAATCCCTAATCAGAAAAAGTAAGTATTTATAATCTTTGTCAAACAAAATATCAGTCGCGGTCAGTCTCCCCAACAAGTCAGGAAGCCCCGACAGGCGCCCAGCCCGTCTAGTCGCCTGTCTCCCGATACATCGGGAGCCAAGACGGGCCGAGACTGAACGGAAAAGTGCTGCACTTATTACTTGAATTTAAGATTTTATTAAATTAATTTTTTCAACCTTTCAATTGCCGCGTTCATATCTTTTACATTTTTTAAGGCATTAATAATTTGAGTTTTTGTGAAAGCTCTCTCATCTCTCAATTGGTTTGCAATTTTAATAATAATGCCGAATTTATTATCTGGTTTTAAACCAAGCTCAATCAAATCCCTCCCAGCAATTATATCCTCTGGTTTTGACCTTTCTATTTCCAAAAATTTTGCTCTATCTAAAATCTTTTTCCCTATTGGAGAATATTCCTGAAAATTGATATATTCAAAATCAATTTTATCAACATTAATTTTTTTACACCCATACTTAATATTCAACAATAAAACAAATTCATAAATAGTTGCAGGATATAATTCTGTTGCCAATTCTCTTAATTTACCATCTGTAAGTTTTTCAAACACATTTTGCTTATTCTTGCCCATTTCTATAAATTTCCAAAAATATGCAATTAATTTCAAAGCCCTAATTCTTGTATCCTTATCAACTCCAATTGATGAAAGAAACTTTCTTACAGTTTTCTCTTTATGCAAATAGCAAAACGAGATAAGCATTATTACAAAAGCATCCTTTTCATCCAAATTCTCTTTACGAATAATTTGTGCAGCGGCATCAACTGAAATTATGGTGATAGCCCAAATATCTTCTGACCAGTCTCCCGATATATCGGGAGCCCCGACAGGAGATTTGGATTCAGACACAATCTTTATTTTTTCAAAAGTATAAAATTCAGGATGAAGTTGTTTAAAAACGCCTAATTCATCTCCGATTATAAAACCCAGAGAAGGCTTCTCTGCTCTTAGCAGTAATTTTTTCCACTCTTCAAGAATCCTTTCTTTTGGAAGTTCTTTCAAATATGGTAGCATTTTTTGTATCGCTTTTTTGGTTTCTGGTTCTACTTCTAATTCAAATCTTGCCACAAACTGAATAGCTCGCAGAATTCTTAATGGGTCTTCTGTAAACGCTTTTGGATTTGTTACTTTTAAAACTTTATTTTTTATATCCTCAATTCCATTAAAGGGGTCATAGAACTTATTTGTCAATGGGTCAAATCCAATTGAGTTTATTGTAAAATCTCGGCGACTTGCTGCCTTTTCAAAACTCATATATGGATCCGTATTTATATCAAATCCTTTATGACCTGCACTAATTTTTGAATCCTCGCGAGGCAAGGACACATCAATAGTAATACCTTCACCAAAAAATACCTTAAGCACTCCGAAAGATTTACCAACATCTGAAATTTTACCAAATTGTTTTACAATTTTTTCAACTTCTTGAGGCTGTAATTTATATACTTCCAGATCAAAATCTTTTGATACCTGTCCTAAAACCATATCTCTTACACATCCGCCAACAAGAAAAGCCCTACCACCAGCTTCTTTAACAGCACTTGCAATTTCCAAAGCCGTTTTATAGGCATTTATATGGTTTTTTGAACCAAGTTTTTTTATCTTATAAATATATTCGGTTCTATTAAAAAATATCATTTAGGCCTTGTAATAACCATTTCCTTTGATTTCACCTGAAAGCCCAAATTCTTAGCTAACTTAATTGATGGAATATTTGATGAAGCCACCCAATAAATTGGTATCTTATTATTTTTAACGCACCATTCAACAGTTTTTGCTACAACTGCTTTGCCATAACCTCGTTGTCTGTATTTCGGATGAGTAACAACTACAATATTCGCACCATTAAAATCAATATCAGAAATTACAGCACGCGAAGCAAGTTCATTATTTTCAAAAATTGTAAAAAAACAACCATCCTGGATAATTCTTTTTCTTTTCTGCCATTGTTTTTCTTTATATTTTCTTCCTCTCGTGCCAAGCAATTTCAAATACTCATCTTTATCAGATATTGTCATTACCTTATCAAAATGTGGCGGATATCTGAATTGGTCTTCATTGACAGTTAACCTATACATTCGTCTTATAGAATAGTTTTCAAGATAATCAGCAAAGAAATCGTCAATTGCCATCAGAAAATTATTATCATCTATGTTTGTAATTTCTACTTTCTCTATATATTTACAAAATTCTGTATAAAATTTTGGAGATATTGAAAAAACCATTTTGTTATCAATTTTGGAGACAATTAAATTGTTAATAAATACGAGATTTAATGGTTTATCCCTTTGTGGACAGGGAAAAATAGTTATATTATTTTTCAAATCATCTTCATTTATACATAAATAATTGTTATAGTAGGCATCGTATTTGTTCATCTCTTTCATTGGCATTTTCCCTCATTTAATAAATCCCCTCTAATAAGAGGGGTGCCCTTTAGGGCGGGGTGTGTTACATAACCCATATTATTCATATCCTCAAAGAAACCTGATAAACACGATTCTTTTTAATGTTAAATTTTTTAGAAACTTTCTTCACTGCTTCACTTTTAGAAAGTCCATTAACAATTTTTTCTCTTAATAATTTCTCAATTTCAGAATTAGAGATTTCTTTTTCTCCAGCACCTTCAAGCAAAATTACAAATTCACCTTTCAAAATTTTTTCATCCAATTGAACTAATACTTCTTTGATAGAACCGCGGAAAAAGGTTTCATAGATTTTTGTTAATTCTTTCGCAACTACAATTTGACGATTACCAAAAACTTCTAAAAATGCATTTAGTGTTTGTTTCACTCTTTTCGGTGATTCATAGAAAATCATAGTTTCTTTTCTTGAAATCAGGTCTTGTAAAAACTCAATTTGTTTGCTCTTTGTTTTTGGAACAAATCCCCAGAAAGAGAATGAATTAGTTGAAAGTCCTGATGCAGAGAGTGCAGTAATAACTGCGGAAGGCCCAGGAATAGGAATGACTGGAATACTATTTTTGATGCATTCCTTAAGAATAACTTCTGATGGGTCAGAAATGCCAGGTGTACCTGCATCAGAAACTACTGCAACACTTTTGCCAGATTTTAATTGCCCAATGAGAAACTCTGCCTTTTGCTTTTCATTAAATTTATGATAGCTTGTGAGTGGAGTTGAAATTTCGTATTGCTTGAGTAAAACCGAGGAAGTTCTGGTGTCTTCCGCTGCAATAAGGTCAACTTCTCTCAAAATTCTTACTGCCCTGAAAGTAATATCTTCCAGATTGCCAATTGGTGTAGCAACAAGATATAGTATTCCTTCTTTCATAATTAGTATAATCAAATAAAAAAACATAAAAGCGAGAATATATAAGGATTAGGTCCTAATCATTCTCGCTTTATGCAAGTTTTCACAATAAGGAAAACTATAAAATTAATGTGTTTCTTTATACTTTCTCAATACTCCAATGGCATAATCAATATCATATTCAGTATGGTCAGCAGAAATCTGGAATCTTATTTCCTCATCACCTTTGGGAACAACTGGAAAGTTCAAACCGGTTGCTAATATTCCATTTTCAGTCAGATATTTAACAAGATCGGATGTTTTTTGTGTATCTCTAACCATTAGAGGCACGATTGGATGGTCACTTTCTATAATTTCATAACCCAGGTCTACCAGTCCTTTTTCAAAGCGTTTCGTTAGTTTTCGTAGGTATTCAAGAAGTTCAAGTCCTCTTTCGCTATCAAGGATTTCCAGTGCTTTCATTGCGGCGCAGGCTTCTGAAACTGTAATTGGATTTGAATAGATATAGAAAGGAGCCGTCTCTCGCAGATAGTTGATAATAGTGGAAGATGTCACAACATAACCTCCATTTACTCCGAGAGCCTTTCCGAGTGTGGCAACAATAATGTCTATACCTTTAGCATTTGTATATTCTTCTGTTCCTCTGCCAGTTTTACCCAAAGCCCCAACACCGTGGGAATCGTCAACAATAGTAATTATACTTTCTTCAAATTTTGCATCATATTTCTTTGCAATATTTGAAATTTTATCCAGCGGAGCATTGTCCCCTCTCATACTGAAAATTCCATCAGTAACAATAATAACTCGTTTTCCGTTGCGGATATTGTTTTTCACTTTGGTTTCAAGGTCAACCACATCCAGATGCTTGTAGATCTCTTTTATTTTGGGTCTGGAAAGACGGATAGCATTGATTATACAATTGTGATTTAGTGCATCACTTATTACAATAGTTTCCTTGGTTATCAGTGGTGATAATATCCCCATAACAGTAGAGTAAGCAGAGCTAAATATCATTGCCGCTTCTCTATTATGGAATTTAGCTAATTTCTTTTCTAATTCAATATGCGGTTTATAAGTACCGCTAATAAATCGGACAGCTCCTGGACCTGCTCCGTATTCTTTTGAGGCTTTTTCTTCCGCTTCAATCACTTCTTTTCTTAGTGGCATACCAAGATAAGCATTAGAATTCATCTTAAGAAATTCTTTATCTCCTTCGCCTTCAATATAGTAGCGAGGTCCTTTTTCGCCTTCTGGTGGTTTAATACCAGTTATTACCATTTCTTTACCTTTTGCAGTGCCTTTGGTTATTAGCTCTTCCACTGCAATTTTTAACACCTTATCTAATCTTTCTAATGGCATTTTTCCTCCTGTAAATAGCCACGAAATTACCCAATTAGATAGTAAGCATCTAACAGGACAGGCACAAAAAACCACGAAATATTCATAGTATAATTAGAAAATAATCGTTCTGGAAGTAGTTATTAATTTTTGTGAGCTTTTGTGCAATTTTGTGGCTCATTTTTTATTTAAGTTTTTGATTGACAACCATTGCGAAGGTCTTTGACCATTCGCAAGATTTAGGTTTTCTTCTACTCAACAAATTCCTTCACCAAAGTGCAAATTTTATTCACACTATCAAATGCGTCCGGTGTTACTTTTTCATCTGGAATAGAGATTTTGTATTTTGTTTCCAAAAACCTCTTTAATGATACCATTGAGAAGGAATCCACAATACCGCCAGATATAAGTGGGGTATCATAACCTATTTCCTCATCTTCATCTTCAAGGTATTCTTCAATTACATATTCCAGGACTATATCTTTCATTTCTTCCATTTTTTGCTCCTTTTATTCTTTAGCCACAAAG
>JAYEOL010000072.1:24549-32801 GCA_034722995.1 Candidatus Cloacimonadota bacterium
GTGTCTTGGTGGTAATGTTTTATTCATCGTCTTCCAAAGTGGAAGTATCACCGATTTCTTCTCCCCACTCTTTTGCATGAAGAATTCTGCGCATAATTTTTCCACTTCTTGTTTTTGGAAGAGAATCCACATATTCAATCTCTTGAGGCATTGCAAATGGCGATAATTTTTTGCGGATAAAATTCATAATTTTCAATTCAAGTTCAGGACTTGCTTCATATCCCGGATTCAAATGAACAAATGCTTTTACAACCTCCATATTTATCTCATCCGGTTTTGCTACAACTGCAGATTCAGCCACAGCCTCGTGCTCCAAAAGAGCAGATTCAACTTCAAATGGACTTACAAGATGACCACCAGTATTTATAACATCATCATCACGACCGACAAACCAGAAATATCCATCCTTATCAATTCTTGCTCGGTCACCAGAAATATACCAGCCATTTTTGAATTTGGTTTTAAAAGTTTGTTCATTTCTCCAGTAAGTCCTTAACATTGCTGGCCATCCAGGCTTAAAAGCAATAAGTCCAATTTTACCAGATTCTTCCCATGGTTCATAAGTTTTTGGATTTAAAACTGTAGCAGTAATACCAGGGAATGGTTTTCCCATTGAGCCTGGCTTAACTTTCATCCCCGGATAGTTGGAAATCATTATTGAGCCAGTTTCTGTTTGCCAGTAATTGTCTTGGAAAGGTTTTCCAAAAACCTTTTCTGACCAGATAACCGCTTCTGCATTAAGTGGCTCACCCACACTTGCAAGATGTATAAGGGAAGAAAGATCATGTTGTTTAACCACTTCATCTCCAGCCCTCATTAATGAACGGATAGCAGTTGGGGCAGAATACCAGCCTGTAACTTTATGCTTTTCAATAAATTTATACCAACTTTCTGCTGAAAATCCAGTATCAAGAACGCATTGAGTAATGCCCAAACTCCAGGGACCAATTATGCCATAAGAAGTTCCTGTTACCCATCCTGGGTCTGCAGTACACCAATAAATGTCATCATCCTGAAGATCTAAAACCCACTTAGTTGTTAAATATTGGGAAATGATTGAGTAATGCACATGTTTGACACCTTTTGGCTGTCCAGTTGTTCCTGAAGTGTAATGAAGGACTGATGGAGTTTCAGCTTTTGAAGGGAAAATTTCAAGATTTTCAACTGGTTCTGCTTCATCCATTGAGAACGCAATTTCTCTTTCTCTAAGTGGTTTTCTGCCATCATAATCAACAATAATGATGTGTTTCAAATAAGGCATCTGGTCTAAAATTTTTCTTACTTTAGATACATGCCTTTTCTGTGTGATAATTGCTTTTGTTTCTGCATTGTCCAACCTTACATGCAAAGACTCATCACCAAAGACTGAAAAGAGTGGTTGTGCAATTGCACCAATTTTCAAGATACCCAGAAAACCAATATAAAGTTCAGGAATCTTGTCCATAAAAAGACAAACCCTATCTTCATTTTGAATTCCTAAATTTCTTAGAAAGTCCCCGAATTTATTGCTGTTTATACGAATATCATTAAAAGTATATTTTTTTTCTATTCCACCCAAACCTTCCCAGATAAGAGCAATTTTGTCTGCTTTTCCCATTTTGCAGATACGGTCTGAACAGTACCAACCAATATTTATTACATCCCCTTCTTTGTAGCCGAGTTCTTTTTCAGAAATTGACCAATCAAAGTTTTTTATTCTTTCATCATAAGAACCTATGTTTGACATTATTACTCCTTTTTTATTTTAAATAATAATGAGATCTGCAAAATTGAATATTCTATTAAAATGCATAATTATTGGAGCGTTTTATATTTTAACCTCAACCTCTAACTCCTTCTCCTATCCGTCTGGGCGCCAAGACCGACAAGGAGAAGGAGAACTTATACTTCCTCGCCTTTTAGGAGAGGATTGAGGTGAGGTCAAAAAAAATCCTATTTTGCATAACTCATATTTTAAATAATATAAAAAGAATTACGGATTGCTTAATTTTTTTGAAAGAACTTTTATCATATCTTTTGTCATTGCACGTAAATCGTATTTTGGGTCCCAACCCCATTCTTCACAAGCACAAGAATCATCCATTTTATTGGGCCAGGAATTTGCAATTGCCTGACGAACAGGGTCAATATCGTAATCCATTTTAAATTCTGGAATGTATTTGCGTATTTCTGTAGCGATTTCCTCTGGTTCTAAACTCATAGCAGTAACATTGAAAGCATTACGGTGTTTAAGTTTGGAAGGCTCGGCTTCCATAAGGTCAATCGCAGCTTTAAGACAATCCGGCATATACATCATATCAAGATAAGTTCCCTTTTTAAGAAAACAGGTATATTTCTTATTTTTGATAGCTTCATAGAAAATCTCTACCGCATAATCTGTTGTTCCACCACCGGGTAAAGTTTCATAAGAAATTATGCCTGGATAACGGACTCCTCGTGTATCTACGCCAAATCTTTTGTAATAGTAATCGCAAAGTAGTTCTCCAGCAACTTTGGTTACACCATACATTGTGTTTGGACGTTGAATAGTATCTTGAGGAGTATCATCTTTAGGAGTTGTTGGTCCAAATGCACCGATAGAACTTGGAGTAAAAACCGCACAATTATACTTACGAGCAACTCCTAATACATTATAAAGACCATTGATATTCACATCCCATGCTAATTGTGGTTTTGCTTCTGCAACAGCAGAGAGAATCGCAGCAAGGTGATAAATCGTATCAATCTTATACCTCTTAACTACATCTGCCACGGTAGTTATATCTGCACAATCAATAACCTCAAACGGACCTGAATTCAAAAGATGTTCACTTGGTTTTGTTTTGTGTCCCGCAGCAATAACATTATCATTACCATATCTTCTCCTCAACTCCATTGTTAGTTCCGAACCAATTTGCCCTACAGCACCAGTTACTAAGATTTTCTTCATTCATACTCCTAATTAATAATTTCCCACTAAATTGATATTATAATTTTTCTATCTTTGGGTATGATTACATTCATTTCTATAGTTTTCATTTTTTATCTGTATTACTTGTTAATAAATTCAATAACAATTATTTTTTTGTTGATTTTTATGCTCCTCATTTTTTAGGAAATAATAAATATTTTTTTTATTCGTTTATAAATAATATCAACATTTTCAATGCCTTCTTTGATTCTAATCCAATCAAGTTGAAATCCATAACCATGAAAGAATGCATGTCTGAATTTTCTATATGAAGCCAGAGATGTTGCTAGTGGTTCATCAAATAATAAAGGTAATTCTTTAAATGAAGGTTTCTTAAATCTTTTGAACAATTCAATATGCCAGTTTTCACCTTTTGGTAATTCAATATTATAATATTTACTAATTCTTTTTAATATGTTTTCAATTCCATTATAAAATTGAGAGAGAAATGTACCAGCGGCAGTTTTATCTTTTGTAGAGGGTTCTTTGTTATCAATGTCTTTTAATATAAGCAATAATTCTGAAATTGTAGATTCAATAAAATCTAATTCTATTTCAATCTCTTGTTTCAAATCCTCAAAATTCATATCAGGACTTTACCCTTTTTAATTATATAGTTTGTGAATCTATTGGAAGGAGTTAAAGGAATTAGATCAATTGAAATATTTAATTCATCTTCCATTTTAGAAGCAAGTTCGTACAATTTCCACCCAGCAATTCCATCACAAGCAAGATCAATATCATTTGCTTCGCCACCATTTTCTAAAAAACTACCAAAAAGTATTAATCGTGATACCTTATATTGTTTTGCCAAAATTAAAATCCTGTTAAGTTGTTTTTTTCTATCATTCATATTTTAAAATTTTCTCTGCTATATTGCTATATTCATTTCAGGAAATGACTCAATTATATCCAATGCTTCATGAAATGTTATAATTTTTTTATTCTTCACTTTCATATCCATCATTTTGTAAAATATTATTTACTTTCAAATTCCTCATTGAAAATTGTTAATTTATTTCTCTAAAATCACAACAGCAGTAGCATAATGTTTACTATGTGAAATTGATAACAGGATATTTGCAATTTTTCCCTTCTTAATTACCCTGTTAGATTTATTCTTAAGAATTAGACCTGGCTTACCAAGTTTATCATTTACTATCTCAACATCTTTCCAGCCAAGTCCATTTCTTAAACCTGTTCCAATTGCTTTGAAGAATGCTTCTTTGGCAGCGAATCTACCTGCAAAACATTGTGATTGAACATTTAGATTTTTATTTTTTGAACAATAATCAATTTCTTTTTCTGTAAAAACCATCTTAGAAAACCTACCTTTATGTTTTCCTAATTCAGCTTTAATTCTATCAATCTCAATTATGTCAATACCTATGCCAAAAACCATAATTTATATTTTCAAAATACTATATTATTTCTGTCAAATAATACAAGTATAAAGCAAGATTAAATATTTTTTGTAATCTTCATCTTTAAAGCAGATTTTACTACTCCATATTCATCCCATGGATATTCTTTCGTTCCGAAACACATTGATTTTTCTTGTGCCTTGCCGCAAATGATTACCACATCTCCCTCTTGGGCAGACAGAATCGCATTTGTAATTGCTTCTTTTCTGTCTGGAATTTTGAAGAGATCTATCCCTTCTTGTCTGTTTGCTAGTTTGCATCCACGAGCAATTTCACCAATAATATTTTCCACTGATTCTGTTCTTGGATCTTCTGTGGTGATAAAAATTTTATCAGCTAATTTTCCAGCAACCTTTCCCATTGCCTTTCTTTTATATTTGTCTCTCAAACCCGCACAACCAAAGACAACAATAACATTATTTTCTGCAACATCTCTCGCAACTCCAAGAGCTTTTTCCAGGGCATTTGGGGTGTGGGCAAAATCAATAATTACTTTGAAGTCACTTGTATTATGAGAGATAAATTCCATCCTGCCATTAATTTGTTTGATAGATTCTATCCCTTTTATGATAGATTTTATTGAAATTTTTTGTGAATGTGCCACAGAAATGGCGGCAAGAATATTATAGATATTATACCTGCCGAGTAAACTTGTCGCTATTGAAAAATGTTCATCTGGTGTTTTAACATCAAAGTTCATTTGTAATTTATCAAAATAAATATCACATGCAGAAATATCAGCCTTATTATTTAAGCCATAACTGAGTTTTATATCTGAATTTATATTTTCCAGCAGATTATAAGAAGCATCATCTTTGTTGATAATTGATACTTTGCTCACATTTTGTTTTCTAAAACTATTATATAAGTAATTGAATAGCTTCAACTTAGCACTTTGATATTCATCTAAATTTTTATGATAATCCAGATGCTCGGAAGTTATATTGGTTATTACAGCAATATCAAATTCACACATATCAACGCGATGTTGTGCTAACCCATGAGACGATGCTTCTATTACAACATATTCAGTACCTGCTGATAACATTTTAGCAAGATACTTTTGCATATCAAGTGCATTCGGCGTGGTTGTATGAAATCCTGTATCGTGAATTTTATCCCCGATAACAGCATTTATTGAGGTTATTAATCCGACACGAAATCCAGCAAACTTTAAAATCTGGTAAATAATTGTGGCAGTTGTGGTTTTCCCATCCGTTCCAGTCACTCCAATAACTCGCATTTTTCTGGCAGGATGGTTATAAAAAGCCGCTGAAAGAATTGCTAAAGCTTCGCGTGTATCTGGAACAACAATGCAAGGTATATTTGATTTTGCAATATATTCCACATTTTCAATAAATATTGAAGAGGCCCCATTTTTTATAGCAGAGGGAATAAACTTATTTCCATCAAAATTTTCTCCTTTGATTGCAACGAAAATGTTGCCCTGTTTTATATCTCGCGAATCAAATGCAATACCAGAGATTTTTATATTTTCAGCATTATCAAAATTGTAAGCTTTATACCATTTTAATGCTGATATTAAATTTTTAAGTTTCATCTGAAAATCTTTTCACCACAAAGGTTCATCCTTCGCAGTAGCAGTCCTACTGCTACGGAGAATGGACACAAAGGCACAAAGAAAAATATAATAATATAATAAAATCCATAACTCCTCCCGATAAATCGGGATTCATACTCCTTTGCGTCCCCGAGCCATCGGAGACATGTATGTTTCATTTTATTTCTTTTCTACCAATAGGAAGAATGATATGGAAGGATGCTTCAGCATTCTTTATTTGATTTAGCGAGATGGTAAACCATCTCGCTAATTTACTCTCCAAGCGAATCTGAAATCTTACCTTTTTTTATAAGACTTCGTATTGAAACATAAGTCTTAATGCCTTTATTCATTAGGTTATACCAGAATGGCTGAAGAACCAGGTCATGCATTCCAACAAACTTTTTGAATTCTCCACCAAAACCTTTTTTAAATCTATACACTCCGAATAAGGGATGCATCGGATGCGGGTTTACAGGAATCCCCCACAAATCATAAGTTTTATAGCCTTTTTCTTTTGCCCATTTTATAACCTCCCAATGAATTGCCTGATTAGGCATAACATTGCGATATTTGTTTAATGAAGCACCATACATATACCAGACTTTGTGCCCAAAAGAAAAAATATAAACTCCTGCAATCGGCGTATCCTGATAATGTGCAAAAAATATATGCACCATACCTTTATCAGCTAATTTTTCAACAACCCTTTTATAATATTTATAAGGATGAATAATGAATGTGTCTCTTTTTGCTGTCGCAATATAGATATTATAAAAAATGTCCACACCTTCAATATTTGTCATTTCTTTAACTTGGACTCCTTTTCGCACAGAAAGACGAATATTATAACGGGTTTTTGATTCAAAATTTGCTAGTAAATCATTTAAGCTTTGTGTCAAATCCAAAAAGAGTGTTGCTCTTGGTTGAATCTGCTTTTTTACAAAATGAAAATCATACTTGTCTAATATATCCTTTGCTTCAGCATCAGTTTCTAATACTTCCGGGTCAATCTTCAATACAATTGCGTTATGCTGTTTCGCAACTTCTTTTATTTTTGTAATCAATGTATAGAAAACATCCTCATTATGAAAATCCAAAACTGGTCCTCTTGGTGCATAAAATAAAGACTTCCCTATAAATGGAATCTTCCTTTTCAAGATTGATATGCCACCAATAATTCTGTTATCATCAAAAACAGCAATTCTAATCGGTTGCCATCCCGATATCTTTTTAAACTCGCCCCATTCTACTGATTGAATTATCGGGCATTCTTCTGTGGAACTAATAAAACTATTCCAATCTTCTAAGCCGGCTTGTGATTCTAAAATTTTACATACTAACTGTTTTTTCACTTTTTCCTATCATAAATTATATAATTATAATTAACATTTTAAGCGTAATTTATATGCGGGATTGTTGCTTTATCCTGTCAACTTTTTCTTATCACATAAAATAAATTTTTTTAAAATTATAAATATTGACAGCATAAATATATCATTTAACAAATCATATCAAAAATAAAGAAAGCTTGTGAGGAACTATTATGATGAAAAAAAATAGCATCAAATTATTCGCTGTAACTATCTTGCTTTGTGGACTTTTACCGTTGCTTTTGGTGTCTTGCAACCCAACAAATGAAAAAGCAAATATTGAAAAGATTAACAAACCTGAAAAAGTTGAAAAAACGATTGCTCCAAAACAAAAACAACCTGATAAAGATATTGTTGTTTTGCACACAAATTATGGCGATATTAAGCTGGAATTATTCCGTGACAAAGCTCCGATTACAGTAGAAAATTTCCTTACCTATGCAAAAGAGAAGTTCTACGATGGTTTAATATTCCACAGAGTTATCTCAACTTTTATGATTCAAGGTGGTGGTTTTGACCAGAATTACATGCAGAAACAGCCAACCCATCCACCAATAAAAAACGAAGCTACCAACGGAATAAGCAATGTAAGAGGCACGATTGCAATGGCAAGAACAAATCAGATAAATTCAGCTACTTCACAATTTTTTATAAATGTAAAAGATAATCTCTTTTTAGACCACAGGGATATGGGAGCAGGATTTGGTTATGCTGTATTCGGTAAAGTAATTGAAGGAATGGATGTTGTTGACCAGATAAAAAATGTTCAAACTGGCGTAAATCCTAAAACCGGAATGAAGGATTGGCCCAAAGTGGATGTGATTATTGAATCTGTTGAAATTGTAAGTGAAGGATAATATTAATATACTGTGAAATGATATAATATTAAAAAACAGGAACTTTTTGTAGATTTTTTATTTTTTCTCTTGACATCATATATTTGT
>JAYEOL010000073.1 GCA_034722995.1 Candidatus Cloacimonadota bacterium
CAGGAAATTAAAAAATCTTGATGGTTTTAAATCAGAAAAAAATCTTGCCACCTTTATGAAGATCTGGTTTGTTAATTACCATGAAAAATTTAAAAATTAGACACAGTTATTTGAACGCTATCAAATAATAAAACATTGAAAATCTATTAATGAAATAAATTTGGGATATACAATGAAAGATAAAATAGCAGAAAACTTTCTCTACCACATCTGGGATGAACAGCATCTAAAAAGGGAATTACATACCTGTGATGGTAAAGAATTAAAAATATTATATCAGGGAAAATGGAATACAGATGCAGGTCCAGATTTTCATAATGCCATAATTCTTTTAGATTATGAAAAATTTCAGGGCGATGTTGAAATTCATAGATATGAATATGACTGGCATAATCATAATCATTATGAAGACCCTAATTATAACAATGTAATTCTTCATGTTGTGTTTGAAAAAGCTCCGAACACTTTATTTACTATTTCAGAATCCGGTAATAAAATTCCTATTCTTACTTTAGAAAATAATCTTGATGAAAGTATAGAAAAACTCTGGAAGAAATATGGTGAGAAACCATTTGATAAACTACAAAAAGGCAGTATCAAATGCTTATTAGCTGAATCAAGGCTTTCAAATAAAGAAATCTTAAATATCCTTCTAAATTTAGGCAGAAAACGATTTGAAAGAAAATGTAAACGGTTCGCTGCTGAGTTATATAACTCTGACTTTAATCAAATATTATACGAAGGAATTCTTGAGGCTCTTGGATATGCAAAAAATAAAATTCCTTTTCTAAGACTCGCAAAAACATTAAGTTATCAAAAGTTGCAAGGATTTTCTAAAATATGCAAAAATCCAGTAGATTTGTTTTGTATCCTTGCAATTGTAGGTGGCATAAACATTGAAGACTACAATTTCAACTTCTTGAATAAAAAAATTTTAAATAGCTTTGTATCTTTAAAAGAATTGGTTTATCAACAAATTAACGGTAATCTGATGAAAAAAAGTGAATGGAATTTTTTCAGAATCAGGCCTCAAAACCATCCATTGTACAGAATGTGGCAAATTTCTCCGTTTCTATTTTCTTCATTAGAAGTAAATTTAATCAATAAAATCATTTCAATTTTTAGTATTAAAAAAGATTCTGAAATCAAGTCAAAGATAATTCAGGATAAATTTTTCAAATTAATTATTGGTAATTCTAATAACTTTAAATGCGGTCTTGGAAAGTCAAGATGTGATGATATTTTTGCAAACATTGTGCTGCCTGTTTCTCATATCTATGCTGAAACTCTGAATTATAATGAAATGAAAGATACAATAGACAAGATTTATTTATCTTTACCTAAACTTTCAGAGAATTATATTACAAAATTTGTGTATGCCAGATTAGAGAGTAAGATTAAAAATTATAGAGCAATAAATTTACCTATTCAACAAGGGATGCTGCAACTATATTATCAATTCTGCAATTATTTTGATTGTAAGAATTGCATTCGTAATCTGACAAAAGAATAAGCCACGAAAACACACAAAAACACACAAAAAAATAAGAATTATATTTCATGTCCCCGATTGAATCGGGGATCGTGTGATTTCGTGGCTAATACTAATAGGAAGTGAAATGAATTTAGGCGCACATATTTCTATTACAGGTGGAGTTTTCAATGTTTTTGAAAGAGCAAAAAACATAACTGCCAATTCCATTCAAATTTTCACTAAAAGTAATAATCGCTGGTTTTCAAAACCATATAGCAAAAATGAAATTAAAGAATTTTATAGACTTCAAGAAGAATACAAACCTTTTGCAATTTTTGCTCATGACGCATATTTGATAAATCTTTGCAGTCCAAACTCTGAAATAGAAAAGAAGTCTATCTCCGCATTTGCAGATGAAATCAAAAGATGCGACCAGCTTAATCTCTCCTATCTTGTGATGCATCCTGGTTCTCATCTTGGAAAAGGTGAAAAATGGGGTTTGAATAAAATTGTTGAAAACTTCAATTTTATTTTAAATAAAAATCCGGACTGCAAAGTTACAATTCTATTAGAAACTACTGCTGGTCAAGGGACAAATCTTGGATATAAATTTGAACAACTTGAATATATCTTAGATAAAGTTGAATGCAAAAAGAAATTTGGAGTTTGTGTTGATACCTGCCACATCTTTGCTGCTGGATATGATATTTCAACTGAATCAGCTTATGAAAAAACAATAAATGATTTTGATAAAATAATCGGTTTAGAAAGAATAAAAGTCTTTCATTTAAATGATTCAAAAAAACCATTTGGCTCAAGAAAAGACAGGCATCAGCACATCGGAAAAGGTGAAATTGGTTTAGAAGCTTTCAGATATTTACTGAACGATAAAAGATTTTCCGATATTCCAATGGTTCTTGAAACTCCAAAAGATGATGAAAAGAATATGGATGTGGAAAATTTGAGAGTATTGAGGGGATTGAGATTAAAGTAGAAACACGTATAGAAACTCGACTCGGGTTTTTATTTCAAAAACTCGAGTCGAGTTTCAAAATGGTTTTCAAAATTGAAAGTCACTTTTTTATCTAATAATAATCATTTTCTTTATTTCATTGTAATTACTTGTTGTGAGTTGATAAAAATATATTCCAGTTGGAAAGTTAGATACATCAAATTCTGCTTTGCCTTTTGTTCCTTCAATTGGTTTAACTAATTTACCCTTAATATTATAAACTGATATTATTGCATCCTGTTCAAGAATACTACCTTTTATTTGATATTTGATAGTGGTTTTGTTCATAGCAGGATTTGGATAATTATAACAAAAAATTCCACCACCAAAATAATTAGACGAATTATTTGTAATTGTAACATTTACTAAATCTGGATTGGAATTATCATAACAATAAATCCCACCACCACAACTATTAATTGCTGTAATACTATTATCTGTTATAGTTACATTTAATAAACTAGGGGATGAACTATTCCTGCAGTAAATTCCACCACCATCATCATTAGCACTATTCCCAGTTATCGTTACATTCTCTAAACTCGGTGAGGAATCATAGCAGAAAATACCGCCACCACATTTATCTGGCCAATTACCCTGTGCTAATCCATTTGTTATTGTAAAACCGCATAAAACAGCAGTAGGATCTTCGCCATTATTAAATGTTACAACCCTGCTATACTGGTTTCCATCAATAACTGTTTGAGAAATATAAGCAGTATCAGGTGTGGTTAAAAATAAGGAAGCAACAGAGTAATATTCTTTCCATTATAGTTTATATTTTCGATGTATGTATCTGGTTGTACTATAACTGTATCTCCATTTGAAGCGACATTAATACCAGCTTGTATTGTAGATTGCTCTGCTGGGATATTTATGATTGTAGCAAAGGCATTACAAAAAAATAATAAACTAATAAATTCGTATTCCGTTTTTCCCTTTTCCGTTATCCTTTTAAGGTAGCTAAGTCATTTTTTCATCCTTTGTCATTTTACCCAGTTTTCAATTTTAATATTGGGAATGTATCTAAAATGCTCAATGTTATTAGTAACAATAATCAAATTATAGACGAGGGCAAAACTGCCTATCAGCAAATCAAAATCGCCAATTATTATTCCATCCTTTCTTAAAATAGCTTTATTTTTTGCAAATATAGTTGCTATCTCGTTACTGAAGTCATTAAGTACAGTTAATATTGATGCTAACTTTTCAATTCGTCTTAAATTAGATTCAACTTGCGAAGAATTATACGCACCAAATTTTAATTCGGCAATGTTTACAATAGTAGTGCATATATCTTTATCTCCAATAGAGCGCAATTTTTCTTCAATAAGGCTATTACCGTTTAGCAAGTATATACAGGTATCTGTATCCCATAAATATTTCATAGCTTAACATTCGCCATATTCACAGTTCGTGCACCATAAATATCTTTTATTATTTCTTCAGAAGTTCTTTCGTCTTCCCATGTTCCACTTAGAGAAAGTAGATCTTTGATTTTATTGGACTTCTTATGAAACTTGTTTTCTAAAAAAGTAATAATAACCTGAACATTGGGATGTACATTAATCTTTTCTAATGGTCTAATTTCTTTTCCATTATAAATTCCTCGTATAGAAAGCATTTTAACCTCCATTAATATCCATTATTTTTCAAAAATTTACTATACTATCAATAAATTCTACATCTTGTCAAGAAATTACAAATAATCCCAGAAAATTCGGTAACCCGTCCATTTGACAGGTGCTATCGCTTATTTTGCTTAGCTTACAAACTTGGCCAATTTCAAGTCAGAACAAATAATAAAAGATATTTATGTTGCAAAACATAAAAATTTAGTTTATCTTTATCAAATTTTTATTTAAATTTCTTTCAAATTTTAAATAAAGTTCAAGTTCATATTCTATCTATAGTATTATAAACAAAATCTTTGTTTTTTGAGCAAGAAATTTAACCGCAAAGTTCGCAGAGTAGACGCAAAGGACACAAAGACAATAAAATAACTCGGTGAACTTTGTCCCGCAATGGCGGGATTCTCTGCGGTTAGTTGCAGTTTACCGCACTAAGATATTATTCCGAAAAAACTAAAAGAAGGTTATTGGTTCAAATCTTACTTATTTATGTCCCTCATATTTCCTAAATTATTTGACAATAAAAAGCATCAGACATCAATTACAAACAAAGGCTTGACTTCGTCCCGATGCATCGGGACGAAGCAAGGTAATAAATATGTCAATCCCAATAGTTGCAATAATCGGAAGACCCAATGTGGGAAAGTCCACCATATTTAATCGTATGGTGCATAAAAGATTAGCTATAGTTGACCCTGAATCAGGTGTAACAAGAGATAGGAAGTATAAAGAAACTGACTGGTCTGGTCACTCATTTGTTGCTGTAGATACTGGTGGGATGGTTCCGAATACATCAGATATAATGGAAAAATCAATATTGTTTCAGGCAGAAACTGCCCTTGAGGAAGCTGATGTAATCGTATTTGTTGTTGATTGTAAAACTGGTATAACTGCAATTGATCAGCATATTAGCAAGAAATTATTCAATAGTTTAGACAAAGTTGTATTTGTCGTAAATAAAGTCGATAATCAAAATGATGAACTTTTATTACACGAATTCCTAAATCTTGGACTTGGTAAACCGATTGGTATTTCTGCAATAGGTGGAAGAAATTTTGGTGATTTCCTGGAAAGCATTGTTGAAAAATTTCCAACCACAGAATTGGCTGACTATGAGTTGGATAAAGACTCTATCAAAATCGCAGTAATTGGAAAACCAAATGTTGGAAAATCTTTATTAGTAAATAGAATAATTGGTCAGGATGCTGTTATTGTAACAGATATTCCGGGCACGACAAGAGATTCTGTCCATCTTAATTTTCAATATAAAGATAAACCAATGACATTTATAGATACTGCTGGCCTTCGGAAAAAGAGCAGGGTTAAATTCGGAATTGAATATTTTAGTAATCTTCGCAGCATAAGAAGTGTAAACACATCTGACATAGTCCTGATGCTCCTTGATGCCCAAGATGAAATATCTGTCCAAGACAAACGAATTGTTAGATATGCGAAATCTCAATATAAGGATATCATTCTTGTTGTGAACAAGTGGGACCTTATAGAAAAGGATAATTCAACAACTAAAATATATAATCAAAAAATTAAAGAAGAGATGAACTTTGTCGATTACGCACCAATAATATTCTTATCAGCATTAACCGGAAAAAGGGTTAATAAACTTTTAGATTTAATTCTAAAGGTTGAAGAGCAAAGTAATTATAGAATTCCCACTTCTAAATTGAATAGGTTTTTTGAATCTGTAACAAAGAAATATTTGCCTCATCATCCTTCAAGAAGGGAAGTAAAATTCTATTACTGCACACAAGCGGATATTCATCCACCAACTTTCATATTTAGTGTTAATAATCCAAAATTAATCACCGAAAATTACAAAAAATACATTTACAATCAAATCCGGGATGAACTTAAATTTGAAGGTGTTACAATAAAGTTAAAATTTAAAGGACATAAAAATAAATTCCAAAATTCAAATTACAAATATCAAACCCGCCTTCCATCCCGATTTCATCGGGACGGCGGACAGGTAAAATGACAAAACCAAAATATCAAAGACAGCCAGATTCGGGTCGTCGCTTTGCTCATGACTCGAACCGAAATGAATTATGAAAATTATAATCTCAATTATTATAGCTTATCTGCTTGGTTCAATACCTTTCGGGTTTCTTATAGGAAGACTTATAAAGGGAATTGATATCCGTCAATATGGGAGCAAAAATATCGGCGCGACAAATGTTTATCGGGTTATAGGTATAATTCCCGGTATCATTTCATTTATTCTTGATTTTTTCAAAGGGTTTTTTGCAGTTCAAATTGGACGATGGCTACTTGAAAGTTCAACGAATATATTTAATATTCCAATTTTAAATGTTCTTAATAATATTGAAGTGACTCAAACTTTTCAAATTCTGATTATTATTGTCGGGATTTCAGTAATGTTAGGTCATATTTTCCCGATTTTTCTTCAATTCAAAGGAGGAAAAGGAGTGGCAACCGGAGCAGGTGCCTTCATAAATATAGCTCCAATTCCTGTTGTCTATGCTTTAACTTCTTTTGTAATAACACTATTTATTTTTAGATATGTTTCGCTGGCATCTATGATAGCGGTAGCAGCATTTTTTATATCAGAATTGATAAGAAATATCCCGAAGTTTAACGAACTTCCTTTTTTAATATTGACAGCTTTTATAATGATTTTAATTATTTTCCGCCATAAAGAGAATATTAAAAGGCTAAAGAATGGCAAAGAGAAAAAGCTATGGTAACGCCGTGAACGGCGTGTTTCTTCCGTCTGGGCGTCTGTCTAGGCTTGGACTAGCCAAGACTGGCCGAGACCAATATATTTTTTCATAGTCCCAGCCTTTGGGACTAAATCCTAATTTAGTTTATGTATTATGGACAAAAAGGGAGCAAAATGAATATTCAAGAAGATAAATTACATAATATTCTAAATGAGTTCAAAAATAAAAAAATCCTTGTTATCGGTGACTTGATGTTAGACCATTATATTATTGGAGATGTAGAACGAATCTCGCCTGAAGCACCTGTGCAAATAGTAAAAGCAGAAAATGAAAAGTTCGGGCTTGGAGGTGCTGCTAATGTGGCAAATAATATTAAATCCTTAGGAGCAACACCTATTGTAATTGGAGCTGTTGGGAATGACTTAAATGGTCAAAAAGTTCTTGATATTTTTAAGAAAAATAATATCCTTGCCAAAGGAATTTTTAAGGACAAAAATCAACCAACAACACAAAAAACAAGAGTAATTGCCAGGCATCAACAACTTCTTCGGATTGATTTTGAAAATCCTGACGAGCTTTCTTCAGACCTATATAAAAAGATTGAAAATTATATTGAACAAATCATTCCAGATATAGATGGAATAATACTGCAAGATTATAATAAAGGACTACTTTCCAAAAGCCTTATTAGATTTATTCTTAAAATTGCAAATAAAAACGAAAAAATTATTGGGGTTGACCCAAAAACAAAAAACTTCTTTGAATATACAAATGCAACAATCTTTAAACCCAACAGATATGAAGTAGAAAAAAATCTTAATATTGATATTAAAAATGAGGAAGACTTGCTATCTGCTGCAAGAATTTTGATACAAAAAGTCAACTGTTCATACCTTGTTATAACACTTGGAGAAAATGGAATGTTCATCTGTGATAATAAGCGTAAACACTGGAAGATACCAACTTTTTCTCAAGAAGTTTATGAAGTTTCAGGTGCGGGTGACACAGTAATCAGCACACTTGTTTTAGCAAAAGCAGCTGGTTGCGATATTAAAACCGCATCAATAATTGCCAACCATGCAGCCGGGGCTGTTTGTGGAAAAGTTGGTGTTGCAATAGTCTCTCAAGAAGAAATTATTCTGTCTTTTCATGCCGAAGGCAGACCATTCGGATAAAAAGTGGAGTGAAAAATGGTTGTTTCAAAAAAAGAAATAAAAAATATCGCTGATAATCTTCATAAACAAAACAAAAAAATTGTGTTTACAAATGGTTGCTTTGATATTATCCATAGAGGCCATATAGAATATCTAAAAGAAGCCAAAAAACTTGGGAATGTATTAATTATCGGACTTAATAGTGATGATTCCGTGAAAAAAATTAAAGGAAAAAATAGACCAATAAATTGCGAAGAAGACAGAGCTGAAATTCTATCAAATCTAAAACCTGTGGATTTTGTTGTAACTTTTTACGAGAATACGCCTTACAAATTAATTAAAAGCATTATGCCAGATATTTTGGTTAAAGGTGGGGACTGGAAAATAGAAGAAATCGTCGGAAGTGATGTCGTTGTCAAAAATGGAGGTGAAGTTAAAAGTCTAAAATATTTTCCAGATAGTTCTACAAGCAAAGTTATCAAAAAAATTATTGCTTTGCAAGATTCAAAAACTCAAAAAATATCTTATTGAGGAGATTTTATATGATAAACTTCTTCTCTAACTTAAAATCCATTATCGTTCCAATTTCTCTCGTGATCGGGTGTACATTAATAGGTGTAATTTTGCAAAAAATCATTTTTGTAAGTCTAATGAAAATTGCCAAAAAGACAGCATGGAAAGGCGACGACATTATCGTTCACTCTATTAAGGGAATGCTAATTTTATGGGGATTTATCATTGGTATTTATATTGCTTTGCCGTTTGCTCCAGTATCTTCTAATGTGCTGATAGTTTTACATAAGATTCTTTTGGTGCTAATTATCTTTTCTGTTACTCTTGTTCTTGCAAAGATGGCTGCTGGATTTGCTCAGCAATACGGGAAAAAAACTGGTGGAACCCTCGCCAGTACAAGTATATTCAAAAATATAACAAAAGGCATCATTCTGGTCATCGGTGCTTTAATTATCTTACAAAGCCTAGGCATTGCAATCACTCCACTTTTAACTGCTTTGGGTGTTGGAGGTCTGGCTGTTGCTCTGGCTTTACAGGATACACTCTCAAATCTGTTTTCAGGATTTCAAGTTCTTGCTTCAGGTCAAATTAAAAAAGGAGACTTTATTCAACTTTCCTCTGGTGAGGCAGGATATGTGACAGACATAAACTGGAGAAATACAACTATTAAAGCTTTTGGAAATAATATTATTGTAATTCCGAACTCAAAACTTGCTTCACTTATTGTAACAAACTATAATTTACCGCAGAAAGATATGTCGGTTCCTATCGAAGTCGGCGTGAGTTATGACAGTGACCTCGAATTTGTAGAAAGTGTAACATTGGATGTAGCCAGAGAAGTTATGAAAGAGTTTAAAGATTTATCATCAAAAACTAACCCAATTATAAGGTATCGTTCATTTGGAGAATCAAGCATAAACTTTGTAGTCATTCTTTATGTTACCGAATATGTGAATAAATTTGTTATTCGTCACGAGTTTATAAAACGACTTCATAAACGATATAATGACGAAGGAATCGAAATACCTTTCCCACTTAGAACAGTTATTATGAAGCAACCCAAAGCATAATATTCAACTAAATCAGTATATTTCCTCCTAACAAAACAACTCTTGTTCCCATCCACTAGCTCCGAGACGGAGTCCCGATAAATCGTGTGCTGGCGGATGGGATCGAAATAGAGATTCATTCCCAAACTTATTTTTATGTTAATATGAAATTTTAAAAAAATTGATTCACCTGTGTTTATCCCGTATAATCCCGATACATCGAGACACGGGGTGAATCAGTGTTCTCGGCCTGCCTGGCATAGCCTCCACCCTCCGTCCCGATTATATCGGGACTGCGGAGGACGAGTTGGCGAAGCCAAGTGGTTAATAAAACAAATGAATAATTATAATGAATGTCAGCTATGCCCACGTAATTGCAAAGTAGACAGAACCAGAGGGGAGTTAGGGTATTGTGGAGAATCTGACAAACTCAAAATCTCCAGTATCTGTCCACATTTCGGAGAAGAACCCCCTATCTCTGGAATTAATGGCTCGGGCACTGTATTTTTTTCAGGATGTTCTCTGAAATGTCTGTTCTGTCAGAATTATCAAATATCTATTGAAGGAATGGGACGAATCTGGTCTGTTCCTGAAGTTGTTGACAAAATTGAAAAAATGTATAATACTTATAAAATCCATAATGTAAATTTTGTTACCCCTGACCATTTCTTTCCGCATACAATTGAAATAGTAAAATCACTTCGTAAAAGAAAAATTAATATTCCAACTCTCTACAATACATCGGGCTATCAGAAGTTATCATTACTAAAAAAAATAAAGGATTATGCCGATATTTATATGCCAGACTTTAAATATTCAGATAGTAATTTGAGTAAAAAACTTTCTAATTGTGACGATTATCCCGAGATTGCGATTGAAGCAATTTCAGAAATGATAAGGCAAAAAGGCTTTTTAGACTCCTTTGAAAATAATACGAATATCGCGGAAAAGGGAGTCTTGGTTAGGCATCTGATTTTACCAGAAAATGTGAAAAATTCTATTGATGTATTAACTACACTTTTTTTAGAATTTGGTAAGAATATTCCTATAAGTTTAATGTCGCAGTATTATCCACCTACAAGATTAGAATATATTAACCTAAATAAAGATATTAGTTATTTAAGCCATAGAATCAGATCTGATGCGTTTAGACAAATTTATGAACATGCTATGAGTTTAGGGTTCAAAAATATGCTTGTACAATTTCCTTATGGATTCAAAACTTATAAAGATAAAACTGACTTTGTTACTGATTTCAGAAAGAAAAAGCCGTTTAAAGGGAAATAAGGGTATAGGGAGATAAGGGTATAATAAGGACTTTACTCTTCGCCCTCGAGCTTCAGTTTGGTGACGGGAAAAGGTCTCAAAGCATTAATGGATTGAGACCTTTATTTTACGGTTACCTTTCAAAATGTGTGGTTACAATTTTTAATAAAATGCAAAAGAGAGATAACAAACCTTATATAACAGAATTTCATGTTAAGTTATTCCTACCTATAATTTTTTAGAGAAAACCTTTAAAAAACTTTGACATTGAAAGAATGAAACTTAAATTATAGTTAAATTTAGCACTCTCAAATAAAGAGTGATAGAAAATAGGATAAAATGTTAAAAGAAAATAAATTTTCAATTGGAACTGATTTTTCAGAAAAAAGCAAAATATCAAAAAGGCAGAAAGAAATTCTTAAAGCTATAATCTTAGAGCATCTCAAAACTACCCAGGCTGTCGGCTCAAAGATTCTATCAGACAATTATGATTTTAATGTGGGTCCAGCAACTATTCGTAACGAGATGGCTGTGTTAACTGAAAATAGTTTCATTGAACAACTTCATACATCTGCTGGCAGAATTCCAACTGAAAAAGGATATAAATTTTACATAAATGACATACTTGATTTTGAGAAGAATATACCTGAACAAAAAATCAAAATGATGCAAGCCCTTCTTTCGCACAACTTTCAAAGTATTGATTTGATGTTTACTTCTATTCTTAAATTCCTAGCAAATGTTTCAGGACAATTAAGCATTATAGCTGAGCCTGATTTTTCTTCTGGAATTCTAAAAAAACTGAATATCTTTAAGATTGAAGGTGATAAACTACTTTTAGTAATCAGTCTTGATGTTGGGCTTGAAAAAACCATTATTGTGCCAAATTCACACAATATTTCTAGCGCACAAATTTCTGCTATGGTTAGATATTTTAATAATAGATTTTCAGGACTACAGATTTATCAAATTCAAAATCAATTTAACAAAGAATTTGAATCATCCTGCTCTAAACAACAAACTATTCTCTTTGAAATATTTTCAGAAATTAAAAATGTGATAAATAAACTTAGTCCCTATATCATACGATTTGATGGTAATCTGGGATTCTTAAGTCAACCAGAATTCAACTCTAAAGAGAAAATTCTTCAGCTTTTGAGAATTATAAATAATCAAAGTGATTTTATAAAAATTTTTAAGAAATATGAACAAAATGATTATACTATTTTAATGGGAGAGGAAATAAAAAGCCATGATTACTCTGAGCTTGTATTAATTTTTGGTAAGTATCAAGTAATGGACCTATCGGGTTTTATTGGCATTCTGGGAACAAGAAGAATGAACTATCGTGAAAATATTCCTATGATTTGTTTTGCATCGCGTATGATTACTGAAATGACGACAAAAGGGACTGTAATGCCATTTATTAAAAAGGAGCATCAATATGCAGGAAAAGAAAATTGAAAAAAATAAACAAACTGTTACTAAACATAGAAAAGCTAAAATTATTAAAAGAAAAAGTAGAACTCCTGGCTTAGCTCAACGGAATGCTAAATTAAAAGAAGAGGTAGAATTTTATAAAGACAAATGGTTACGGGCTGTGGCTGAATTTGAGAACTTCAGAAAAAGAAATATTAAAGAAAGAATTGACTGGATAAAAAATGCAAATCAAGCGCTTCTTTTAGAAATTATTGATGTATATGAACATTTAGAATTGGCAATCAAATCTGCAAAGGATGAAAAAGTTCCTGCAAACTATCAGAAAGCTATTAAAATGATTTATGACCAGATGAAGAATATTCTGGAAAAACAAGGTCTGAAAAAGATGGAAACTGTCGGGAAAGAATTCAATCCAAGTTTGCATGATGCGGTAGTTTGTATAGAACATAAAAAATATGATGAAAATATAATTTTTGATAATGTTAAAAATGGCTATCTTTTGAATGACAAAGTATTGTGTCATGCAAGAGTAGCTGTTTCAAAAGGAAAGAAAAAAAATGCAAAATAACCACAAAGTCTCAAAGACACGAAGAAATAATATTATTTTCAAACCAATTACAGAAAAAGAAGAACTTATTGCAAAAAAAATAGTTGATGCTGCATATAAAGTACATAAAAAATTAGGTCCAGGATTACTTGAAAAGATTTATGAAGTATGCTTTTGCTACGAGTTATCCAAAAATGATCTAAAAAATCGAAGACAGGTTAACATTCCAATTTTATATGATGGAATAACTTTTGATGAGGGTCTTAGAATTGATGTTCTAGTTGAAGAGCTAATTATTTGTGAGATAAAATCAGTTGAAAAAATGAATCCAGTCTGGGAAGCTCAAATACTCAGTTATTTAAAATTAACTGGAAAAAGACTTGGATTTATTATAAACTTTAATGTTCCGTTAATTAAAGATGGCATAAAAAGAATTATTCTATAACCTTTGTGCATTGGTGTCTTTGTGGTAAGAAAAAAATATAAAGGAGACAAAAAATGGGTAAAATAATCGGTATAGATTTGGGAACAACAAATAGTTGCGTCTCTGTTATGGAAGGCGGCAAGCCAACTATTATCCCAAATTCTGAAGGCGGAAGAACAACGCCATCTGTGGTTGGCTTCACAAAAGATGGAGAAAGATTGGTCGGACAATTGGCTAAACATCAACTTGTAACTAATTCAGAAAATACAGTTTATTCTGTTAAAAGATTTATGGGAAGAAAGAAAAGTGAAGTAACTCGTGAAGAGACAGAGGCTTCCTTCAAGGTAAAAGCTGGTTCAAAAAATGAAGTGATAATTCACATTCCTAATGAAAAGAAAGATTTCACTCCTCAAGAGATATCAGCATTCGTTCTTAAAAAGATGAAAGAAACAGCAGAACAATATCTTGGAACAAAAATAGAAGAAGCTGTTATCACCATTCCAGCATATTTTAATGATGCTCAAAGACAGGCAACAAAAGACGCTGGAAAGATAGCTGGATTAAAGGTAGAACGAATAATTAATGAACCAACTGCAGCTGCATTAGCTTATGGCCTTGATAAAAAGAAAGATGAAAAAATTGCAGTATATGATTTTGGAGGAGGCACATTTGATATATCTATCCTTGAAATTGGCGAAGGGGTCGTAGAAGTACTCTCTACTAACGGTAATACGCATCTTGGTGGTGATGATTTTGATAAAAGAATTTCAGATTGGATAATTGAAGAATTTAAAAAAAGTGACGGAATTGACCTCACCAAAGACCCAATGGCAATGCAGAGAATTCGTGAAGCTTCTGAAAAGGCAAAAATTGAATTAAGTGGAACTCAATCTACCAATGTTAACCTTCCATATATTACTGCAGATACCAGCGGTCCAAAACATCTATCTCTTAACTTAACCAGAGCACAATTTAACAGAATGATTGATGACCTGATAGAAGATAGCATAGGTCCCTGCAAATTAGCAATAAGAGATGCAAAAATAACCGTTGATGATATTGATGAGGTTATTTTGGTTGGTGGCTCCACTCGTGTCCCAGCAGTCCTTGATGCTGTTAAAAATTTCTTTAAAAAAGAACCTAATAAGAGCGTTAATCCTGATGAAGTAGTTGCAGTAGGTGCGTCCATACAAGGCGGAATCTTAGCTGGTGATGAAAATCTAAAAGATATTCTGCTTTTAGATGTAACTCCTCTATCATTGGGCATTGAAACCCTTGGCGGTGTGATGACAAAATTAATTGAGCGAAATACAACAATACCTGTAAAGAAAAGTCAGATATTTTCAACCGCTGCTGATAATCAAACTGCTGTATCTATTAATGTTTTGCAAGGTGAACGTGAAATGGCTGCACACAACAGGACTTTAGGGCGATTTGACCTTGTCGGCATTCCCCCTTCTCCACGAGGCATTCCTCAGATAGATGTTTCTTTTGATATTGATGCAAATGGTATACTTAATGTTTCAGCTGTTGACAAAGGAACTGGAAGGAAGCAACAAATTAAGATAGATAAAAGCGGTGCTCTTGATGAGTCGGAAATAGATAAAATGGTAAGAGAAGCAGAAGAACATGCTGAAGAAGATAAGAAACTGAAAGAACGTGTGCAGATGCGTAATGAATTTGATACATTGATTTTCACAACTGAAAAATCTCTTAAAGAACACGGCGATAAACTTAATCCAAAAGATAAAGAAGAGATTGAAAAAGCAATCAAAGAAGCAAAGGAAAAATTAACAAGTGAAGATATCGAAGTATTAAAAAAAGCCAGAGAAGAATTTGAGAAAAAAGCACAAAAAATAGGAGAAATTGTTTATCAAGAAACTATTAAACAGCAGCAAGCTCAACAAGCACAACAAGCAAAAGAACAAACTCACAAAGCTGAAGAGAAGACAAAAAAAGAAACATCAAAAAAGAAAACTGAACCCGGAGATGGTGAAGCTGTTGATGCCGATTTTGAAGTAGTTGATGATAAATAAAAAACAGGCCGCGAATTCACCCCGTGAAATATTTTTTATTCTAATCAGCAATCATTTCTTTTGATGTTATTTCACGAGGTGAATTCGCGGCAAAGATAAAAAGATGGCAAAAAGAGATTATTACGAAGTATTGGGTGTTGACAAAAATGCTGGTAGTAGCGAAATAAAAAGTGCTTACCGCAGACTTGCAATGAAGTATCATCCTGACAAAAACAGGGATGACCCAAATGCAGCTGAAAAATTTAAAGAAGCATCAGAAGCCTATGAAATTCTAAGTGACTCTAAAAAAAGAAACCTTTATGACCAATTTGGCCATGCCGGTGTTGATTCTCAGTTTGGTGCCGGTGGATTCCAATGGTCAAATTTTACACATGCTGGTGATTTTTCTGACATTTTTGGTGACCTTGGAGGAATATTTGAAAACTTTTTTGGAGGTGCTTTTGGGGGATTTGGAGCGCGAACTCGCCGCTATTCTGCCAATCGTGGGGAAGATTTAAAAATCTCTCTCTCGCTTACATTAGAAGAAATCGCAACAGGTGTTTCTAAAAAAATTAAAGTAAACACAAAAAGTGAATGCGAATATTGTCATGGGACTGGCTCTGCTGATGGCAAAATCTCCACCTGTCCACTATGCAATGGTACAGGACAGGTAAGACAGGTAAGACAGTCATTCTTTGGTCAGATGTCCACCATTGCTACCTGTCCAAAATGTCAAGGTAAAGGAACGATAATAAAAAACAAATGCACACACTGTTATGGAGAAGGACGAATTTCTAAAGTAAAAACTGTAAAAATTGATATTCCCGCTGGCGTTGCCGGCGGACAATATCTAAATCTACGAGGTCAAGGAAATGCTGGTAAACAAGGTGGACCTTCAGGTGATATATTGGTATTCATAAAAGAGAAAAGAAATGACATATTTGAAAGAGATGGACAAGATTTGATTTGCACTTTTCCAATAACCGTTAGTAAGGCTGTTCTGGGCGGAAGCATTGATGTTCCAACTTTACAGAAACATATTAAAATGAGGATACCTTCCGGAATTCAACCCGGAAAAGTTTTCAGACTTAGAAGTCAGGGATTACCATATCTTAACAGTTCAAGAAAAGGTGATTTATATGTTAAAATTATTGTTGTAATTCCAACTAAACTTTCAAGTGAAGAGCGTGAATATTATAAAAGATTAGAAATTTTCGACGAAAAAAGAAATTTAAAACCCGGGAAAACCTTCTTTGAAAAACTAAAAGAATACTTTGTTTAACGCTAACTACATCATATCAGAGGCAGACCCGCCTTAGGGGAAAAAACACATAAATGGCCACAATCCGCCTTTCAGTCTTAACCCTCAGACAGAGTAAATAAATCATTCTATTAAAATAGAAAAATTATTGACAGTATAATAACGCTTAGATTTTTTAGCAGACATCTCAACTGAACATATATATCTTATATATCTATAGAGTAAAAATAATAGGTCTAAAAGTTTAAGTATGTTCTTGTTAAATGACCTTGCAAGTTTTAGGAGGCAATAAAATGAGACAAATAATTATCTATCCAGGTGAAGATAACTATTGGGTCGCTGAATGTCCTAGTTTACCAGGATGTATTAGTCAGGGTAAAACAAAGGAAGACGCAATTACGAATATAAAAGAGGCTATACAAGGCTATATTATGGCACTTGAAGAAGATTGTCTTCCTGTTCCTGAAGAGCAGTTTGAAACATTAGTAGTTGCTGTATGAGCAAACTACCAAAAATTTCTGGATGCCAATGTGTCAACGCATTAGAAAAGATGGGATTCTACTTCAAACGACAGCATGGTAGCCATATTATACTTCGTAGAGATAAACCTTTTGCACAGATTGTTGTGCCTGACCATAAGGAACTTGATAGAGGAACATTACGAGCTATCATTCGGCAATCAGGACTCACTATTGATGAATTTATTAAGTGTCTATGACATTGCCATTTCATTTAACATTCCACTATATTCTTCTCTGCCTTCATGTCTATAATAGATTCAAAAAAATCTATCTTCTTGATAGGTGATCTCGTATGTGTATCTGAAGAAAAAGAAATAGAATCTGCAAAAAAATATTCGGCAAAAACAATTAGTTTAGGTAGTCATATAACGAGATGGCAAACAGCAGCAATAGCTATAACTGCAAATGCTTTCTTTTATCACATACAAAAAGACATATCGTTTTTATTAAACTGAAAATTATTGACAGATTAATAACCTCTAACTTTTTTAACTGTTATCGTAATAGCAAAGAATGAATTATAATCAAAAATAATCTAATAAGTTTCATGCCTGCCCTGTGAAATATTTTCTGTTTACTAATCATACTATTTTTCTTATCGGTTATTTCACGGGGTTATTTCGTGGTAAGATTATATAGGAAAATATGAAAATCGGAGTTATTGGCGTAGGACACCTCGGACAGCATCATGCACGAATTTTTTCAGAATTAGATGATTCTGAACTTGTTGGAGTATATGATATTGACTTTCAAAGAGCAGAGACTATTGCTCAACAAAATCATTGTAAGAAATTCCACTCAGTAAAGGATTTACTAAAAAGAGTTGATGCTGTAAGTATTGCCACTCCAACTACAACTCATTTCAATTATTGTAAAGAAAGTCTAAACATGGGAAAACACATTTTCGTTGAAAAACCAGTTTGCAGTAATTTAGAAGATGCAAAAGAATTGGTTTCTATTGCAGAAAATAACAATCTGAAAATCCAGGTTGGACATATTGAACGGTTTAATCCAGCAATTATGGCTCTTTCTAAAATTCTAATCAACCCAATTTTTATTGAGGCAAATCGCATAGCACCTTTTACACCACGAGGAAGTGATGTCCCAGTAGTTCTTGACTTAATGATTCATGATATTGATATTATCTTATCGCTGATGAGAAGTAGAGTAAAAAACATAAAGGCGGTCGGTATCCCTATATTAACAAATGATATTGACATTGCAAATGCAAAAATAGAGTTTAAAAATGGTGCACTGGCAAATATTACAGCGAGCCGTATCTCTTTAAAGCGAGAGAGAAAAATCAGATTCTTTCAGAAAAATATGTATATCTCCTTAGATTATCAAAAAAAAGATGTGCAGGTAGTTAAAAAAAGTGTTGAAATAGAACAAGTTATGAAAGAAATAATGTCAGGAAAAAGGCAGCCAGATATTTCAGAATTATATAATAGGCAAAAGTTGGAAATCATTGAAAAAGAACCATTAAAATCAGAACTAGAAAATTTTGTTGATGCCATTCAAAATAACAAACGACCCATTGTTAATGGGCAGGATGGATACGAAGCATTAAGAGTTGCTTTTCTGATTCTGAAAGATATTGAAAAACACAGAAAGGAATCTAAACTAATTTAGCACTTATGACAAAGAAAGTATATTTGAAAAACATTGATAAGTATGAGGGGAAAAAAGTTCTCATTGAAGGTTGGATTAGAAATAAACGCTCAAGTGGTAAAATCCAATTCCTAATAATTCGTGATGGCACTGATGAAATCCAGGCAGTTGCATTCAAACCAAACTTATCTGATGAAATATTTAATAAATGTGAATCACTAACTCTGGAATCATCAGTAAGAATATATGGAATAGTAAAACCAGAAAAAAGGTCTCCTGCTGGTTACGAGATTGAACTTACTGATATTGATATTATTCAGATTTCGGATGAGTTCCCAATTCAGAAAAAAGAGCACGGCATCACTTTCTTGTTAGACAACCGACATCTCTGGCTTCGCTCACGCAAACAAATTGCTATGCTAAAAATTCGCCATACAGTCTATTACGCAATTTGTGACTATCTGAATAATAATGGATTCTACAGATTTGATTCCCCTATATTGACTCCAAATGCTTGCGAAGGAACAACTACACTTTTTGAAGTCCCATATTTTGATAAAGGTTCTGCCTATCTATCACAATCAGGACAGTTGTATTTGGAACCTGGTATAACGAGTTTGGGAAGGGTTTATGATTTCGGTCCTGTTTTTAGAGCTGAAAAATCTAAAACTAGAAAACATCTTACCGAATTCTGGATGATGGATGCTGAGGCAGCTTTTGTTGAACATAAAGAAAATATGAAGATTCAAGAAGAATTGATTCGCTTTGTAATCAATTCTGTTCTTGAAAAAAATAAAAAAGAATTGAGTATTCTAAAAAGAGACATTGAAAAACTCAAGAAAGCAGATGCTCCATTCAAAATTATCACTTACAAAGAAATGATAGATATACTTCATTCCAAAGGTTTCAAAATAAAATATGGTGATGATTTGGGAGCTCAAGAAGAAGAAATGCTCACTGATGATTCAGAAGTCCCAATCTTTGTAGAAAAATGGCCTAAAGAAATTAAAGCATTTTACATGAAATTGGACAAAGAAAATCCTGGATTATCTTTATGTGCAGATTTAATAGCTCCAGAAAAATTTGGAGAAATCATTGGTGGCTCTCAAAGAGAAGATGATTGTGAAATTCTGAAGGCAAGGATAGAAGAAGAAAATTTGCCATTAAAGGATTATCAATGGTATCTGGACTTAAGAAAATACGGCTCTGTGCCGCACAGCGGTTTTGGAGTAGGACTGGAAAGATTGATTGGTTGGATGTCTGGAGTTAAACATATTCGGGAAGCAATACCCTTTCCAAGAATAATAAATAGGTTGAGCCCGTAGTATGATAACAGTTTGTCAAAAATTTAGTCTTTAAAGGAGACAAAATATGAACCAAGAATTAGCAAATGTAATAAAGATATATTCAACTGGAACTCATAAGGAATTGAGTAATTGCCTAATAGGAAAATCAAAAGATACTCTTATTGGAATATTGGTTGATTTATTAACAATGTACATAAATGATAAAAATTCATCAACTATACGAGAATTTATCACAGTTACTTTAGCAGGATACACACATAAGGAAGGAAAGATAGGTTACAATGGCTTTAGGCAAGACGCTTTTATTCCAGGAAAAACCATAATGTGTGAGGCAAAACCAAAAAATGTAGATACCAGTCTAAGAACTTTAAGGAAGCTTAATGGAGGTGGAAATTTCACAGATTTTACTTTTGGAAGATTAGAAAGATATAAACAAGAGAAAAACCTGAATATGCTAATAAGCGGTTTTGTTGATGGAAAACTTGTTTATATACTTGAGCTACCTTTTAATTATCCAGAATTTACAAATCATTTGGAAAGTCAATTACAACGAAGGTTTAAAAAGAAAGAGGATATTACTGGACAATTTTTAAGAAGTGCAAATTTTGATTACAAACACTTTATCAATTGCCCAAAATTAAAGGTAATTTACCTTTTGAATAAAAATAAATTAGAAATGTATAAATCCTATATCGTTAAAAACTTTTATGAATTTTTGGTAAGAAGGGCAGAATGAACCTGAACGAATATCTAGATAAAATTATTCAAGGGGACACTCTAAGGGTTTTAAAAACTTTACCAGAGGAAATTGTTGATGTGGGGGTAACTTCCCCTCCTTATAACAAAGGTGAAAACAAAAAGGGCTGGTTAGTTAGAAATGTAAAATATTCTGGTATTACTGATAAATTGCCCGAAGATTCATATCAAAAAAATCAAATTTTAGTCCTAAATGAACTTTTTAGAATTACTAAACCAGGTGGCTCGTTTTTCTATAATCATAAACTTAGGTGGGAAAGAGGAAGAATGTATCATCCTATGGATTGGGTAAGAAAAACAAAATGGACAATTAGACAAGAGATAATTTGGGATAGGATGATTGCAGCAAATATAAGAGGTTGGAGATTTTGGCAGGTAGAAGAAAGGATTTATTGGCTTTACAAACCAAAATGGAAACAATTAATAGGTGAAGAACTAAAATCAAAGCACGCATTATTAACTTCTATCTGGCGATTCCCACCTGAACAGAAAAACCCACATCCTGCGCCTTTTCCTTTAGCATTGCCAATTAGAGCAATTTACTCAATTATGGATGAAAAAAAGGGAGTAATAATTGACCCTTACTGCGGTAGTGGAACAACATTGGTGGCAGCAAAAGTATTAGGTCAGGATTTTATTGGCATAGAGATATCAAATGAATACATTAAATTTGCAGAAGATAGACTGCAAAACTATGAAAATGAATTGAAATATGCAAATGAGGAAATTGCAAAACATATTGTAATGAAGACATTTAAAGAGAGAAAAGAGAGGGGCGAGTTTACTGGCAGATATGGAAAAAATAACAGAATAGAAAATCATCAAAAAGCATTAGAATTATTTAAATGAAAAAAGTAAAACTGCCATAACATTAGCATAAAAAGTGAATCATTAAAAAGGAGTATTATGAAAAGACTATTTTTAATTATCTTTATTACATTTTCGGCTACTTCCCTATTTGCACAAAATGCAAGTATTCCTAAAGATGACCTGAAAAATATCTTCTCGTTTCCTTCACAATTCCATCTTAAAAATCTGAACACTTCGCATTCTTTTTCTATTTCAACTTTTTATAGTTCGGAATCTAAGAAATCAAAATATCTTACAAATTTTTGTAATAGTTTTCATTTTAAATTATCTCCTAAATTAAATGTGAAATTAGACCTAAATGTTATAAATTACGGGAACTTCAACACCACAGATAAGTATTTTCTACAAGGAAATACCAAAATTCTTCCAAATTTTCAACTTGACTATTCACCAAATCAGAATTTCCAATTCAAACTGATAATTAGAAATTTTCTAACTGTTCCTTAGTATATTAAAAATAGAATTTGTGTCCGTCTGGGCGCCGAGACCGATAATTTTTGGTTCACCCTTCGTAGTAACTACGGAGAACGGGCAAAAAATTATTCAATAAGATTAAATGACTAATTCAAAATTTCTAATTTCTAATAAAATTTCAAATATCAAATATCAAAAAATTGATCCTATAGAATCTCCGCCTACTCCAAGAAGGAGTAGCGACCTGTCTTCCGATCCATTCTCCGCCAGCAGGCGGATGAACAGGCAGTAAATCAGACTGGCAGATGATTTACATTTGGGTTTTGTCATTTTATTTGACATTTGAAATTAAGATTTAGAAATTTTTGGCTTTATTATTTTCCCTTTTTGGTTCTGGTTCACCATTCGGAGTCCCGATATAATCGGGACGGAGAATGGGCTTGTTCAAGTTAGGTAATTCTATTTAACAAAAAATATTATTTCCATAAAGGATATTAATGTTTATTTTCAAAATTGCGATAATTATTGTTTTAGGTTCATTTATCGGATGGTTTATTGGAATATTAGTTTATAGGCTTCCTCGTAGAATATCCGTATTTTCATCATCTACTTGTGATTATTGTAACTCAAAATTAAGATTTGTAAACAAAATCCCAATTTTAGGATACATTTTATCTTCAGGAAAATGTTCAAATTGTTTGCGAAAGATTCCATACTATTATATTCTTATTGAGATTTTAACCCCATGTTTATTTATTGGTCTTTATCTAGAATTTGGATTCTCCCTTCTCTTCTTCCAATATTCTTTATTGACTTTTTTATGTATTACGATATTTTTTACTGACCTATTTCATAGAATAATTCCAGATGTTTTAACTCTTCCTTTTTTGATTTCTGGACTTCTTTTTTCATTCTGGAACAACCTTGGTTTAATTGAGTCTATAAAAGGATTTATTTCAGGAAGTGCAATATTTATTATTATTGCAATCCTTTACAAAATGATAACGAAAAAAGAAGGATTGGGCGGAGGAGATATAAAATTAGTTGCAATGGTAGGAAGTTTTCTTGGGTTTAAACTTACTTTTTTTACGATTTTCTTGAGTTCATTTTTGGGTATGATAATTATTTATATTTCAAAGCACTACAGTAAAATGCCTGTCCCTTTTGGCTCCTTTATTGTTGTCGCTACATATATTAGTATCCTTTTCGGAAATCAAATTATTGAATTGTATTTAAATTTGTGGGGAGTTTCATGAAAGAATTTGATAAATTACTTAAGATAATGAATAAGCTTCGTAATCCTGAATGCGGCTGTCCCTGGGATTTGAAACAAACGCCTGAATCTCTCAGACCACATATGATTGAAGAGGTATATGAAATTTCTGATGCGATCTCCCAGAAGAATTTTGCGGCTCTGAAGGAAGAACTTGGGGATTTACTTCTTCATATTGTATTTCAAGCTAAAATAGCTGAAGAAAAAAGTCAATTCAATATGAAAGATGTGCTAAAAAAAATCAATGAGAAAATGATTGTAAGGCATCCTCATATTTTTGGGAATGAACAGGTTAAAAATGCTGATGAGGTTGAACATAATTGGGAAAAGATAAAAAAGAAAGAAAAGAAACATAGAAAATCTATCTTAGATGGATTGCCAAAATCCTTGCCATCACTAATTAAGGCTAAAAGAATTCAAAGCAAAGCTGCAACTGTTTCTTTTGACTGGGATAATATTGAGGATATTTTCAAGAAGTTTAAAGAAGAACTTGCAGAATTTGAACTTGAATACAAATCTAAAAATCAGGAAAAGATGTCAGAAGAGATGGGGGATATTTTATTTGTTCTGGTAAACATTGCGCGAAAACTAAATATTGACCCAGAATTTGCTTTAGAAAACACAATCAAAAAATTTATTAAACGTTTTAATTATATTGAGAAAAACCTTAAAGAAAAAATCTTTACAAGTAACTTAGAAACGATGGAATATTACTGGCAAAAATCAAAGGAAATTTCTGATGAAAAAAAGTAGAACTAATTCTCTTTTTATAAGATATTATTTTATTATTGGAAGTATTGTAATTATCCTATTTTTTGTTTTCTATACAAATTCTTTACTTCATAAAGTTAGAAAGGAATTAGAAGTTTTTCCAAAAATATATGCCAGATTTGCAGAAGTTTCTACTAAAGAAGATATTGAAAGTGATTTGCTTGAGATAATTCTAGCAGAAGTTGTTCAAAAAGTCAACTATCCAATAATTGTTACTGATGATAAAAATGTTCCCAAATGCTGGAAGAATATTGCTTTGCCTTCCAAAGATATAGATTCCCTTTCCAGAGCCGAGCAGGAACATATTAAGCAAATTATCCAGAAGATGAAAAAGAGTGAATCACATATCTTATTACAAGAACCAAATACAGGTGAAATAATCTCTAAAATTTTCTACAGTGAGTCTTCAACTATAAAAAGACTAAAATTCTTACCATATCTTGAATTTATTACCCTTATATTATTTATTGCAATTGGTACATTTGGCATAATCCTGATGAAAAAGAGAGAGCGAGAACATCTCTGGGTTGCATTAGCAAAGGAAACCGCACATCAGTTTGGCACACCTATTACTTCACTTATGGGCTGGATAGAATTGTTGAAATCAAAGATTTATACGAGTGACACAAATGAAGAACTCCCTAAAGTGCTCAATCAGATGAAATTGGATGTTCAACATCTTCAAGATATTGCTTCACGATTTGGAAAAGTGGGTTCATCTATTCAATTAAAAAAATCAGACCTTGATAAAACTATCAATGAAACAATTGAATATTTTACACCAAGAATGCCAAAAGGAAATCATAAAATAAACTTGAATTACATAAAAAAGACTGAAGATAATCTCTTTTACTTTGACCCGGATTTATTAAAATGGGCTCTTGAAAATCTAATCAAAAATTCTATTGATGCTATGAAAGATAAGTCTGGAAATATTTTTATAATTACCTGTCAAAAAGGTAAAAAGGTCTATATTCAGATTAAAGATGAGGGCATCGGAATCCCCAAAAATATTCAAAAATCCGTATTTGATACGGGGGTTACTACGAAAAATCGTGGATGGGGATTAGGATTAAGTTTGGCTAAAAGAGTTATAGAAGAGTTTCATAAAGGAAAAATTTATATTCTGCAAAGCGAAGTAAATGTTGGCACTACTTTTGAAATAATGCTTTCAGAATATAAAGAATGGATATAGGGTATAAGGATATAGGGGAATAATAGAACAATGCTATATTTTTTCAGGTAAATAAATTATAAAATTTCTGTATCCCCGCCTGCGGAAGCCACCTTCCATCCCAATTTTATTGGGACGGTCGCCGATGCTACAGAGTTTTGGTGACGGAGCGCGGACAGGCAAAGCGGCAGGCAGGTCTGCGGCAAAACATAGTGGAGGTAAATATGTTTGTATTAAGTCCTGAAGAGATGAAAAAATTTGACCAAATCACTACCCAGGAAATTGGTGTAGATGGCCTTATACTTATGGAAAATGCAGGGAAAAAATCAGCAGAAATCATAGAAAGTGAAATCCCGATATATCGGGACGATGATTCTATTGCAATTTTTTGTGGAACCGGTAACAATGGCGGCGATGGAATGGTTATTGCAAGATGGCTATTCAATCATGGCTATGATGTTTGCTGTTTTATTGTTGGTGAACAATCCAGTTTCTCTTCTCTTGCAAAAAAGAATTATGAAATTCTAAGAAAATTGAATTGCGAAATACAATTCGTAAAAACCAAGAAGGATGCAGAGAAATTAGCTAACCAATTGTTAGAATTTGATGTGGTTGTTGATGCAATATTTGGTATTGGTTTAAAAGGTGAAATAAAAGGTTATAGAAAAGATATTATTGAAGCAATAAATGAATATGCTGAATTAGTTGTTGCTGTTGATATTCCTTCAGGAGTAAATGCTAAAACTGGAAAAGTTGCAAATGTTGCAATAAATGCTGATTTTACAATTACAATGGCAGACTTAAAATATGGACATCTCCTTTTTCCAGGAAGAGAATTATGTGGAGAGACTTACATAGTTGACATTGGTGTCTCTCCTAAAATCTATGCTGAAAATCTTCCAAAAGCAGAAATGATTGACAATATTGATGATTTCTTTCCACCAACAAAACAAAATACGCATAAAGGTGATTTTGGTAAAGTAGCCATTATTGCCGGCTCTCCCGGATTTACAGGTGCTGGAATAATGGCATCAAATGCTGCTCTGGAAATGGGGGCAGGTTTAATAACACTTCTTCATCCAAAAAGTCTATCCCAAATTTTTGAGTCATCTCTAACTGAAGTTATGACAAAAGGAATAGCTGAAACCAAAGATGGAACTATCTCTCTTAATGCTTTGGATGAGGTAAATTCCTTTATAGAAAATTGTGATGCAGTAGCTATTGGTCCAGGAATTTCACGAAATCAAGAAACTGCAAAATTCGTGAGGAATTTTCTAATTAATAATAACAAACCAACAGTAATTGATGCTGATGCAATAAATGCATTTGAAAATCAGCCCGAAGAGCTAAAAAAACTAAGTAGCAAACCTTATATTTTCACACCACACATAAAAGAGTTCTCACGATTAAGTGGATTACCAATGAATGAAATTAAAAAAGATGAGCTAAATTTTGCAACTGAATTTGCTAAGAAGTATAATTTAATACTTTTACTTAAAGGGAGCACTTCAATTATTACCAATGGAGATAAAATTACATTTAATATAACTGGAAATCCAGGATTAAGTACTGGCGGTAGTGGAGATGTACTGACAGGTATTATTTTAGCATTATTGGGACGAGGATTCTCACCTTATGATGCAGCAAGAGTCGGAGCATATATTCATGGCAGAACCGCTGATATTATTGCAGACGAAATTGGTGAGATTTCTGTAACTCCAACAAAATTAATAAAGAATATTTATCGGTGTTTAAAATCTGATTAAAAGACAAAAAAAGTCCCAACCATTTAAGATTGGGACTTTTTAATATACAAATATATAAAACTACTTCATCAGAATTTATTCTACGAAGCACAACTTCGTCCCGAATACCCGTTCTCCGTAGTACTACGAAGGATGAATAGGGACTTCGTAATGTAAACTTTAGCGTAGTAGGACCATTTTCTTGGTTTCACTAAATGTTGTAGTTTTTAATTTATAGAAATATATTCCATTTGCCAAGTCTTTTGGATACCAAACTGCTTCTCCATCTTTTCCATAAACAGTATCAATTAATTGGCCGATGATATTGTAAATCTTAATTTTTACTTTCCGATTCCTATTACCCGCAATATTGTATTTTATGATAGTTGAGTTTTTAACAGGATTTGGATAATTTTGAAGAAGGTAATCATTTTGTGATATAGGCGGCTCATCTATACCTTGTCCACCACTTGTATCAACAACTGCTCGCATCATAATATTTTGTGGGATACCAGTTGTATAATCAAACCACATTCCACCTGTATATTGATAACTTCTATTAAACGCTGGACCATCTGTATCCACTCCAATCAAGCTACTACTTGCTGGTTCCATCCATCCAATATAGAAATCACCATCACTAATAACAATGTTATAATCATCAGGAATAGTTATAACTGTCCAATCATCTTCTACCAGGTCAGAAATTGGAACAAAAAGCACTGGATCAATCAATTGTGTTCCTGGCAATCCGCCTGTTCCATCGTCATCCCAAACCCTGATAATGAGCTGAGACACAATAGATGTAAGGTAATATTTTAATCTTATCAGCTTAACTGGATAGCAAGTAGGAGTGATACGAACAGCAAGGCAGTTCATGACCGCACCGGCACAGTAACCACTTTCAGCAGAACCATCATCATAGGCTAATTCTTGGGCACTTGCAATCTCAACAAAAACTCCGGGTGGTTCATTAGAATATCCACTTTCTCCTTCATTATAAACCGCTGTAACAACATAATAATAAGTATTCCCTGCCTCAACTGTATCATCTGTATACAAAGTATCTGTTATACCTGTTTGAATTGGATCATCATAATCACCACTTGTAAGACTGCGGTAAACATTATAACTATTTGGTTGAGGAACAGTTGGATAGGTTGTTGTGCAACGAACTCCAAACTCACCATCTGGTAATTGATTTGCTGCTGCAACATCTTTCCAGAGTGCCCATGAGCCACCTGACAGCACATAACTATGCTCACTTGGAACAGTGGTTTCATCTAATGCACAATCAATTGTTGAGCTACATTCAAAAGCAATAATGAAATCATTTTCAACATCCCAACTGACCGTATAAGTTGCTGGGGTTCCAGCCTGTGTTTCTATTGGCATAGTATAAGTTGGTGTACTTGAATAAGTTGCACCAGATTTTTCAAAAACTCCAAGCGTTGTTGGACCAAAAAGAGAATAACTAAACACTGTAAACTCTTGAATTGTGCAAGCTCCGCCAACAGGAAAATCTTCCCCAATATAGCCTGATCCGCTTGAGAAGCTAATGGCATTTTCAAATGTTCCATCGTCCCATTGCATTTCACCGCCTAAACCTGCGGGTGCATCCCAGGTTAGGTCTACAAATCCAGTTTCCATATTATACTCTGCATTCAGGTTAGATGGTGGAAGTACATCTAAAGTGGATAAAACCTCAAAATTATCTACATGAAACCCAATAGTAGTTGGGTCATCGGCATTGGAATGTAATCCTACTCTAAATTGTACCGAGTCCGCATGTCCGTCTAAACAACTAATATCATTATATCCGGGCCAACCTGCCGAAAATGGAGTCCAGGTATCAATTGAGCCTGTAAAAACATAGTTGTCTATACCTGGGTCTTGTAAAGGATTACTAATAGAATTAAATGAAGTCCATTCGCCTGTGGCTTGGTCTAAATACCTTATTTCTACATAAATAAAATCACAATCCGGGAAAGTGCCCTCGTCAAGTCCAGTCTTTACGAACATATCCCAGGTAACATCTACATTATTTGGATAAGCAATTTCGGGACTGATAAAGAAATTTTCCATATTTGGATTGTATGTACCTGTTGCAGGGTCAAAACAACCAATAGCATAAATAGGTGAAGGTGCAGCTGTGTCCTCATAAATATGCCATAAATCTCCACCAACAGGAACCAAAGAACTCATTGTAAAACCGGTCTCATCTTCTCCATCATTATAAAAAACACCTGCAACATCAATATTATCAACAAATACACCTATCAAATCCGGGTTATCAAGGGTACAATATGCAGGGTCAGAAGCAAAGGCAAAACGAATCATAACATCTTGTCGTAAATATTCCTCTGGGATGGTGATTTCAGTATAAATCCATCCTCCTGTGAATCCACCCCAACCGGGAATTCCAGGGATACCGCTCGGGCATTCTCCGTGCTCAAAACCAAAGCTATACATACTACTACAATTGTATTCAGGGGTACAATCAGTAAGAATTGTCCAGCTAACTCCATAATCATCTGAAATTCTGATATTGAATCCATCCCACCCATCAAAGGGTGCAGTTGCGCCTGCTGGGTCTTCAATTGCTCTGAACTGATAGAATGATAAAGTTAAAGTTCCTGATGATGGCATAGTAATAACAGGTGTATCCAGCACTTGATACCAGTGGTCAAGATAACCTCCATTGGGTCCAATTTCCGGGTCACCCATCATCCAGGATTTTCCAGAACCTGAATAAGCATTAAAAGTATCCGTATGCCATGTGGCTGGTACAGCTGTTTCATCAAGTGATATCCAACCTGGAGCTCCTGATTCAAAATCTTCAAAAAATACTTGAGTCCAATCACGAGTAACTGTTGAGCCGTTAATTTCAATGGGCGTATCACTTCCTGCAATGATTTGAACAGGATTTACTTTGACTTCTTTTGCAGTAATTATCTTTGAGTCTGCATAAGAAAATCCTGCTACTAATAATATTACAGCAATGACTGTAATAATCTTTTTCATCTTTTCTCCTTTCAAAATCCGCCTAAATTTTTTAAAGACTAAAAAGCGAATTTTATTTCTTTTAAATTTTTCAATTTAACTAAATTCATTTCTTTTTTAATATCAATGTCAAGTTTTTTGAAATAATTGGAAATTTATATACCGCCAAAGATTGAGAAGTAAATATTACAACTGTCAGGGAATGGTCCCTGACAACCCAGAGAAACTGTCAGGGAATGGTCCGTTCTTCGTCCCGATTTTTTCGGGACTGCGAAGGATGAATCCCTGACAGCTCGGAAAAACAAAAAAAGGGAAGAGGATTTTCATCCTCTTCCCAATAAACATCATCTCCAAAGAGATTATCTCATCAGCATTTATTCTCCGAAGCTTCTTGATATCCGAAGCTTTAGCGAAGGATATTAGCGAAGGAGAAGCATCTTCTTAATGAATGTCTTCTTATCAGCTTCTAATTTATAGAAATATATTCCGTTCGCAAGTCTGTAATTTCCATTGCTGCCATTCCAGACAACCGTATGATTTGCAGGATTCATCTCTTCATCAATTAGTGTTGCAACCAACTGTCCTCTCATATTGTAAACGGACAGTTTAACATGAGATTTTGCTTTAAGACTAAATGAAATTGTGGTTGAATGACCGAATGGGTTCGGGAAGTTAGAATTGAGCTTAGTAACTGAAGGAATTTCACCAGTTCCTACTGAAGGTGGTCCAACTGTAAATGTAACAGAAATAACTGTGTCTCCAATATCAGGATTAGCAGTATTTACATGGATATCTGCGTAATAAGTAGTATTATTTTCTAATCCTTCAGAATTTGCAGTTACGGTCAGTGGGGCAGTAGTTGATGGGTCAATTGTTCCATCGCCTGGAACAACAGTCAACCACGGTGGTATACCACCACCCAGCCATAGAATTATAGCATCAATGAGATCTGTTTGAACTGTAGGCTCAGTAATTGCTGCAAAGGAAGCTGCAGTAAATACAGTTCTGAATGTCATTGCATCATACTGGATTCCACATATACCTTCTGGAGTAGGACTGGTAATATTGAACATATCTTGACCCACATGATCAGTAAGCCAGTCAATAAAGAGACCTTCTTTGTCTGTAGTGTAGATATCCTGGACAAAGAAATTATATCCTTCAGCAAGAGAACCTGCACATCCTTCAATACTTGCCGAATCTGGTAATTCAATTATCCAATTATCTTGAGTAACAATTCTCATACCGAGATAATCATAAGGGAATTGACCTGCAGAGAAGCTTCCGGCAGATGGATATGAAGCCCAGAAGTAGTCTTGAGCAGAGAGGAATAATGTACCGCCTCCATCAAGATATGCTGCAAGATTTATCTCATCATTATCAGTCATACAATCGTGACCATAGTAACCCCATACTTCACCAGAGAACCAGATTATAACATCATATAACTGCATAGTAGCCAAATCCGGTCCATCCTGAGTTAAGTCGGTTACTTCATGGTATACATAATCGGTATAACCAGCTGCAATAAGAGCTGCTTCAAAGTATGCCCAATCATCAGTAAAACCAACAACAGAACTACTTCCATCTCTGTCAACACACAGAATAGATTGACGACTCTTATCATATACATATTCAATATCTATGTCAAAATCAACAGGACCTGTACCAATATTTTCAACATATAAGGTATCAACAACAGAGTCA